>JASLGV010000354.1 GCA_030149995.1 Pedobacter sp. | reverse complement strand
GAACACCAAAACACGTTATGGTTTAATATGCATGCATAGTTTTATACGTAATGCCGCTAAACAGCACAAAATAAAACTATTTCTTTAAAAATTAACGCTGAATACCGCATATAATTGTGCCTTAAATAAGTCAGTAAAAATAAAATTTGCTACACTTTTCCATAAACCTCAGTTAAATCATCCAGGAATTGGAGATTGTATTTGGCAACACTTTAAATTTTGTAACCTTTTAAAGCCTTCAGTTCTAAACAATTTTTCTAAGTTTGCCAAATGCAAAACGGCACCTTATTTTTGATTCCAGTACCTTTAGCAGAGGACGCGGCACATAAAACTTTTACCCCTTATCTGGTCGATACCATTAACCAGATCGATACATACATTGTGGAGAACAGTAAAACGGCTCGACGCTTTTTGAAGGAAGCGGGTTTAAAAACCCCGCAAAAAGATTTGATTGTGCACGATTATGGCAAACACAACCGCAAAGACCTCAGCCCCTTTTTTAAAGAGCTGCTGGCGGGGAAAGATGTTGGTTTAATGAGCGAAGCGGGTTGCCCGGGTATTGCCGATCCCGGTGCCGATATTGTAGCCGAAGCACATAAAAAAGGTATTAAAGTGGTTCCTTTAGTTGGTCCAAGCTCTATTCTGCTTGCGCTAATGGCTTCTGGTTTTAATGGCCAAAGCTTTACTTTTTGGGGTTATTTACCGATTGATAAAGATCAGCGTAGCAAACGCCTAAAAGATCTGGAAGTTTCTGCCAGCCGGTACAAACAGACACAATTATTCATCGAAACCCCTTTCCGCAACAACCAGATGCTGGAAGATATTTTAAAAAGCTGCAAACCAGCCACCCAGCTCTGTATTGCCAGTAACCTTACTGCCGGAGATGAATTTATAAAAACCCAGAGCATCTATAACTGGCGTAAGGAAACCATCGACCTGCATAAAAAGCCAACCATATTTTTATTGTATTAGCTCTAAAAAAATGAATTTATACGTCGACGAAAAGATTAGGCTGGAGGGCACTGCAATTGGGCATGCCCAGGCATTGTTTGCCGCTATAGATTCAAACAGAGTACATTTATCCCGGTTTTTAGGTTGGGTAGACCAGATAAAAACAGTAGACGATTCAGTTGCTTACCTGCAACAATGCGAAGAACTGGAAGCACAGCAAAAAGAAGTCAGTTTCATGATTTTTTACGAGGACAACATGGTGGGACGGATTGGTCTTCACCATTTAAGCTTATTTAACAAAACCGCTGCGGTAGGTTACTGGCTTTCCGAAAAATATACCGGGAAAGGCATCATGCTTAAATCGTGTAAAAAACTTATTGATTTCGGCTTTGACACATTAAACCTGAACAGAATAGAGCTGAAAGCCGCTACCGGGAATGTAAAAAGCCAGGCCATCCCTAAAAAATTAAATTTTAAACAGGAAGGTATTTTAAGGCAGGCTGAAATGGCCAACAATACCCCTTTAGACCTCATCGTGTTTTCGGTGCTGAAATCAGAATGGCAGCAGCTTTAACTACCGGTACATATTTTTACCTTCAATAAAGCGGATTACCTGATCGGGTAAAAAAAACTGCACATTTTTCTGCTCCTTAATTGCTTTACGTATGAAGGTTGAGGATATTTCCATTAAAGGTGTTTCGGTAAACGTAATGGAAGGATGATTTTGCCATTCGCTGGTATCTGCTCCCGGCCGTGGATAAACATAGATGTGATAGTTCTTTAAAATCACTTCGTAGTTTTTCCATTTTTTAAAAGACACCAGATTATCTGCACCCATAATGAGTACAAATTCTTTTTCAGGATATTTTTCCTGTAAATAAATAAGGGTATCGATGGTATACGAAGGTTGAGGTAAGCCAAACTCAATATCACTTACGCGGATATGCTCTGTATTTTCTGTAGCCAGGCGGGCCATCTCCAGCCGGTCGTACATATTGGATAAGCCACTTTTCTCTTTTAACGGATTATGTGGCGATACAACAAGCCATACTTCGTGCAAGGCCGTATAATTGGCCATATAAGATGCCATAATTAAATGGCCGGTATGAACGGGATTAAAAGAACCAAAAAAAAGGCCTGTTTTCATGTTGCAATTTCCAGTTTCTAAGTTGTTAACCATTTACCGGTACCTTTTAATCAGTACCGGTAAACGGTTTCTTTCCAATATAGCTGCTTTGCAGTAAAAATGCTGCAAAAATTATCTTACAGGTTATTTTTTAAGAAAATCGCCAACCAGTTTTTCAGCTTCAGCACAGGCTGTTGCAAGATCATAATTCTTCAGAATCACATCAAACTTATCGGCATAGGCAAGTTCCTTTTCGGCCTTGGTAAATCTTTCCTGCAGCTTCTCATCACTATCTGTTCCCCTGCCGGTTAAACGCTCTTTTAAAACCGCTAAAGAAGGAGGCTGAACAAAAATAGCCAGGGCATCTTCTTCATATTTTCTTTTCAGGCGCAAGCCACCTTCTACATCAATATCGAAAATTACATGTTTTCCGCTATCCCAGATCCGGTCTATTTCAGAACGAAGCGTACCATAAAATGTACCGTTGTAAACCTCTTCAAACTCTACAAATTCCTGACGGGCAACTTTATGCAAAAATTCTTCCTTACTAATAAAATAATAATCGTTTTCGTGTTGTTCTTTCCCTCTGCGTTCTCTTGTGGTAGCCGAGATGGAAAAACTCAACTCAGGAAATTTTTCTAACAGATGATGTACAATGGTGGTTTTACCAGCACCCGATGGCGCTGAAAATATAATTAATTTACCCTGCATTTTTAAAATGTTTGAATGTTAAAACAATTGAATTTCCGCCCGGATAAAAACACCCGGTAAGGTTTTCAATCTATAGTACATTCAGTAATTGTTCTTTTATTTTTTCTAATTCTTCTTTCATGCCTACCACAAACTGCTGAATATGCGCATCGTTTGCTTTGGCACCCATTGTATTAATCTCCCGTCCAATCTCCTGAGAAATGAAGCCCAGCTTTTTACCATTGGCTTCTTTACCGGAAAGGGTCTTTAAAAAATAATCGCAATGACTTTTTAAGCGGGTTTTTTCTTCCGTAATATCAATCTTATCGATGTAGTAGATAAGTTCCTGTTCAAAACGGTTCTGATCTATATTTATCTTACCAACCGCATCGTCTAAAAACTGTGTAAATTTTTCGCGTATGGCGGCAATGCGCTTAGGCTCAAGTTCTTCAACCGATTTAAAATACGACAGAATGTTTTTGATACGCAGCTCGAGGTCTTCTTTCAGAGCCAGTCCTTCTGTTTCCCTGAATTTGGTAAAAGCCTGTAAAGATTGGTCAAATACCTTGCTCAGGTGATTCCACTCTTCTTCGCTAACACTTTCTTCCTTATAGTTAATCACATCTGGAAAGGTTAAAGCGGTTTGCAGTAAATTATGGCTCTTGGCTTGTAGCTGTTCATCAACCTGTATCAGCTGCTTATAATAATGAGCCAGTAAATCGGTATTGATCTGAGCACCCGTTACTTCGGCCGAGCTACGCTCAACCGTAATGCTTACACTTACTTTTCCGCGCTCAATGTCCTTACTGCATATATTACGTAAGATCAGTTCTTTATCGGAAAAAGCTTTGGGAAATTTTAAATTAAGCTCGAGGAATTTGCTATTGAGCGACTTGATTTCGACAATATACTTTGCATTCGCATAATCGGCCGTTGCCAGGCCGTATCCTGTCATGGATTTAATCATTCGCAAAGATAGGAAAAATTAACCAACACTTTTAAAGGGTAACATAATTATCAAAAGCCTTTAATGCCCCTAATCTTAAAGAGATGGTGATTTACCTGCTCATATTAACTTTTTTTTAACAAATTACTCAGCGTTAAAATATTAATTTTACAAAAACTTTATTAACGCATGATATTAAATCGATTTGTTCCGTTTATAACAATGATCTGTCTGTGCAGCTGTTTAAAATCTTACGGACAAGTTGTTTATGCAAAAGGTGTGATAACCGAAAGAGGTACTAAAATACGCATTGCCCTGGCCGAAATAACCAATAAAAAAAATAAGCTGGCCGTTGGAAGTAATGATTTAGGTTTTTTTCAGATTAAAGCCGATATTGGCGATACCTTACTGATAACCAAACGTAATTTTATCAGTCAGCAAGTTGTCGTAACTTATAACCGCGAACTTATTATTGCCTTAACCAGAGAAGCACTTGCACTGCAAGAGGTTACCATAAAAGGACAGACCAGGAAACAGGATCTTGAAGATATCAGGAAGGAATTTAGAAACAAAGGTTCTTTTTATGAAGGGAAACCGCCCATATCTTTATTAAATCCCTTTGGTGGGAGCCCGCTTACCTTTTTTTATGAACTTTTAGGTAAAACACCACGCAAAGCAAGACGTTTTAAACGTTATTATGATAAAGAGGTTAAACAAATAGAAATAGAGCAATATTTTAACAAAACCATTATTACCAGCAATACGAACCTGCAAGGAGAGGCACTGGATAAATTTATGCTGAATTATGCACCCGGTTATAAAACGGTACAAAACTGGAGCAACTACGATGCTGTTAAGTATATAAAAGAAGCTGCCCAAAGATATACAGACAGCTTAAACAACCAGGCAAGCCATCACAACCAGTAATATACCTGGTATATGATTTGTCAACATAAAAAAACGCAAATGAAAAAATTGAAATTAACAGCCGCCCTTATCAGTTTATGCTGTTTCTTCTACATACATGCAGCGGCACAGGAAAGCTTTATCGTTACGGGTGTGGTTTTTGAAAAAGGAACCAATGTACGCGTGGCCCTTGCAGAAATAACCAACAAGCGAACCAAGCTGGGTGTAGGCAGTAATGATCTCGGTATGTTTCAGCTTAAGGCAAGCATTGGCGATACCCTGCTCGTTACCAAAAGAAACCTGAACGACCAGCAGGTAGTGGTTCAAGGCAAGCAAGATTTACTGGTTTACCTGATCAGAAGCAGCACAACTCTTGATGAAGTAACAATTGTTGGCAATAATAAAAAACAAGATCTGGCTGATCTGAAACGGGATTTTAAAAGAAATGGTTCTTTTTACCAGGGAAAACCACCGCTTTTATCTTACATTTTTACACCTTTAACAGCCGTTTATGAATTGTTTGGTAAAACACCCCGCAACGCCAGGCGCTTTGGCCGTTATGCAGAAAGTGAGCTAAAGGAAACGGAAATAGACCAGTATTTTAACCAGTCGATTATTAAAAACAACACAGATCTGAAAGGCCCTGAGCTGGAAAAATACATGCTGGATTGCCGCCCATCATATGAGAAAGCACAAAACTGGAATGCTTACGACTACATAAGATACATCAAAGAATCGTCTAAGAAATTTACAGACACGCTTGGGAAAGGAAAATAAACAACTTAGTCGGCAGCTGTTGTGCCCAACAGCTTTGTGTTAAATTGACAGGGCTTCGCAGGCCTTTTCTGCAGCGAGTTTCTCCGCATTCTTTTTGTTGTAATCACGGCCAATACCGTAATTTTCTCCTTCTACAATGGCATTAATGGTAAACAGCTTGGCGCTTTCGCCTTCGCCGTTTTCTATAAGTTCAAAACTTACATCTTTACCATGGCGCTGGCACCATTCAATCAGTTTACTTTTGAAATTGGTTTCTGTCTGTTCGAGCGTGTGAATATCAATGTGTGGTTTTATGATTCTCTGCAAAAGAAATTCGCGGCTAAAGTTATAACCTTTATCCAGGTAAATAGCCCCCACTACCGCCTCAAATGCATCACCAAGCATGGAATTATGCTTGGTTTGTATACTTACAGAACGTTGGTCAAACTGAATAAGTTTATCGAAACCGATTTTTCTGGCCAGTTGATTCAGATTGGCTCTGTTTACGATTTTAGAACGCATTTCTGTTAAAAACCCTTCCTCTTTGTAAGGATAATGTTTAAACAGCAATTCGGCTATTACCGAACCCAGAACGGCATCACCTAAAAACTCAAGTCTTTCGTTGCTGCTGCGGCTTCCATTTTTTAAAATTTTCGCCACAGAGCGATGCCTGAACGCCATTTTATACAGCGTTACATTTCCGGGAACAAAACCTAAAATGTTCTTTAGCTTTTTAACGAACTCCTTTTCCGGAGAAAGATAAAGTTTATATAATTTTAATATCGGCATTAATAAATAACACAATTAACGGCTAATCAGCATATTTAACTAAGTTATCCATTTTAAATCAGCCTACAAAATTATAGCGTAGCAAGGTTTTGTTATTCTTCGTACTTTTTGAAAATCACAGAGGCATTATGACCACCGAAACCAAATGTATTACTTAAAGCAGCTCTAACGGTACGTTTCTGAGCTTTGTTAAAGGTAAAGTTTAGTTTTGGATCAAAAGCCGGATCATCTGTAAAGTGATTAATTGTTGGCGGTACCACGTCGTTCTGAACAGAAAGAATGGCAGCAATCGCCTCAACAGCACCCGCAGCACCTAAGAGGTGTCCTGTCATCGATTTGGTAGAGCTGATGTTCAGCTTATACGCATCTTCACCAAACAGGTCTGCAATGGCTTTGGTTTCACTTATATCGCCAAGTGGCGTAGATGTTCCGTGTACGTTGATGTAATCGATATCCGATGTACTCAAACCAGCATCTTTAAGGGCGTTTGTCATTACCATTCTGGCACCTAAACCTTCCGGGTGTGGCGCTGTAATGTGATTGGCATCTGCACTCATACCGCCACCAACAAGCTCTGCATAAATTTTTGCACCTCTTGCTTTGGCATGTTCAAGTTCTTCAAGAATAATGGTTCCTGCACCTTCACCGGCTACAAATCCATCGCGATCTTTATCAAATGGACGGGAAGCCGTTGCCGGATCATCGTTACGCGTAGACAATGCATGCATGGCATTAAAACCACCCATACCTGCTTCGTTGATAATGGCTTCAGAACCACCGCTTATAATCACATCGGCCATACCCAAACGGATGTAGTTAAATGCATCGATCATAGCGTTTGTAGAAGAAGCACACGCAGAAACAGTTGCAAAGTTTGGCCCGCGCAGGCCATATTTGATTGAGATATGCCCTGGAGCAATATCAATAATCATTTTTGGAATAAAGAATGGATTGTATCTTGGTGTACCATCCCCTTTGGCAAAATTGGTTACCTCATCTAAGAAGGTTTTCAATCCACCAATGCCCGCACCCCAGATTACACCGATCCGGTTGGTGTCGAGTTTTGAAAAATCAAAACCACCATCCTTAACGGCTTCCTCTGTTGATACCAGTGCATACTGTACAAAAGGATCTAATTTACGGGCTTCTTTTCTATCCAGAAAATCTTCTGGGTTAAAATTTTTCACCTCGCAAGCGAATTTTGTTTTAAACTTTTCAGTGTTAAAACCCTTAATAGGAGCAGCGCCACTCACCCCGTTGGTCAATCCTTCCCAAAAATCTGGTACATTATTGCCTATAGGAGTGAGCGCACCCAACCCTGTTACTACTACTCTTTTTAATCCCATTTATACTGAAAAGGTATTTCTTACTTTACGTTTTTTTCCAAATAAGCAATTGCCTGGCCAACTGTACCGATGGTTTCAGCCTGATCATCAGGAATGGCTACATTAAATTCTTTTTCAAATTCCATAATTAATTCTACGGTATCTAAAGAATCTGCACCTAAATCGTTGGTGAATGAAGCCTCTGGTGTAACTTCGCTTTCATCAACACCCAGTTTTTCTACGATAATAGCCTTTACTCTTGAAGCAATATCAGACATAATTTTATAATTTAATGGTTAAATAATTCTGTGCAAAGAAAAATAAATTCTTACAATTTTCAAATGTTTTTATTTCGGGATGTAATTTTGCCTCCCAAATAACAAGCGAATATAGAATTAGTTTTTTAATTTCGTTCTGTAAATAATTTATTTTATTTTGAATAAAACTTACTTAAAATTAACCTTAGACCTTGATTTTATACTAATTGCAGTTACGGCTCCCTTAAAAGATTATGTGCTTTGCCACAAAATTAATACGCGGCTAAACATGCATTTTGAAAAAGTTGAGGATCATGAAATTTTTTTTAACATAGACGAACCCGCCTGGTCTTTCTCCAAATACTATTATTTTGTAGAGCAGGGGGAGATCGAATTTTATCTTCTAAGTAACAAAAGTAGTGACGGGATGCTCGTTCCCGAGATGAGCAATGTAGACTTTTTCATTATTATTCGAGAATTTATCGATAAAGAAGATTTAGATTATTTAATTAACGGACTCAATAAACTGCCTGATATACAGGTAGCTGCAAAAATAAACCCTGCAAAACTCAAAAGCAGAGAAAATTTGGTAATATAAAATTTATACACTTGGTGTATTAATTACACTATATTTGAAAGTTAGAAGAAACAGAACATAATATAAATTTAATGTGGTTTAGGTAATTTTAGACTACCAATCAAAGATTCAAACCTCATTTTTAAATCAATTGTTAAATGAAACCTTTTCATTCCAGAACTAAAATAGTGGCCACCTTAGGCCCTGCATCAGCCAAACCAGAAGTATTATTCAGTATGTTCAACGCCGGTTTGGATGTTTGCCGCTTAAATTTTTCACATGGCTCTCAGGCAGATCATCAGGAAGTATTGGATACCATCCGCAGCCTTAATAAAAAATACGATTACAATGTAGGTATCCTGGCTGATTTACAAGGGCCTAAAATCCGCATCGGCAAGGTTAAAGAAGGTGGGATCAACCTTATAAACGGTCAAAAAACCATTATTACTACGCAGGAATGCATTGGTACGGAAGAAAGAATTTACATTACCTATCAGGCCTTTCCTAAAGATGTACAAGCCGGAGAAATTATCCTGTTGGATGATGGCAAACTGCAAATGAAGGTGCTGGAAACCAATTTAAAAGATGAGGTTGTTTGTGAGATTGTACACGGCGGTATACTAACTTCAAGAAAAGGTGTTAACCTGCCAAACACAAAAGTTTCCATCCCTTCTTTAACAGCTGAAGACCGTGATAACCTTGAATTTGTTCTTCAGAATGATGTAGAATGGATTGGTTTGTCTTTTGTACGTAAGGCAGAAGATATTATCGAATTAAAAAAGATTATTGCAGAACGCGGCAAAACAGCCCGTGTAATTGCCAAAATTGAGAAACCAGAAGCCATTGCCAATATCGACGAAATTATTGCCGTAACAGATGGTGTAATGGTTGCCCGTGGCGATTTGGGTGTAGAATGCCCAATGGAAGAAGTTCCTTTGCTGCAAAAAATGATTGTACAAAAATGCCGTGCGGCTTCAAAACCAGTAATTATTGCAACGCAAATGCTGGAAAGCATGATTACCACTCCACGTCCAACACGTGCAGAGGTAAACGATGTGGCCAACTCGGTATTGGATGGTGCAGATGCGGTTATGTTAAGTGGTGAGACCTCTGTTGGCGAGTTCCCGCTGATCGTAATCGAAACCATGCAAAAAATTATCCAGAACATTGAGCAAAACAATTATCCTTTCCACCCGGATAAGTTTTTAAAACCTAAATCGCCCTCTTTCTTGAGCGATGCGGTTTGCGATTCAGCTTCTTTCCTGGCTAAACAAACAGGTGCATTGGGTATTGTTTCAATGACTTTAAGTGGTTACACTGCTTTTGAGATTTCAAGTCACCGCCCGGAAGCTTTAATCTTTATCTTTACCAGCAACAAAGCTTTATTAAATACGGTAAGTCTACTTTGGGGCGTTAGAGGTTTCTACTACGATAAATTTGAGAGTACCGATGACACCATTACAGAGGTAAACGAATTCCTGAAAAAGAAAAAACTGGTTAAAAAAGGCGATATTGTAATTAATACAGCGGCCATTCCAATGGAAATAAAAGGAAAAACCAATATGCTTAAAATCACGGTTATAGACTAAGATTTTAGATACCTTATAAAAAGGGCAGACAGGCAAATTATACAGCTGGTCTGCCCTTTTTTTTTGACAAGAAACATCCACTGGTGCATTATTTGAGCAAAAAATTACCGTATCAGAAATTCTTAAATTAGCCTGCATCTTCAACATTGGTTCAAGCCTTATTTGTAAATGTAATCGAACCGGAGACAGAAAAGAGAATTGCCGATAAAATCAAAACTTCTACCTTTTAATTCTAAATAAGAAATACAGATTATTGTTTTAATCAGATAAAAGTATATTTTTGCAACCCAGGTTCGGAGAGGTGTCTGAGTGGTCGAAAGAGCAAGCCTGGAAAGTTTGTATACTCGCAAGGGTATCGCGGGTTCGAATCCCGCCCTCTCCGCAGATTTAATATTCCATAGCATTCAAACCCATTTAATTTAATCTTTAAATGGGTTTTTGCTTTTCAAATAGCCCGATTGTCAGCGGTATTTACCAAACCGAACCTCTACTATAAAAGGACATAAATCAGACTTTAAAGTAGTCCGATCTGTTTAATTTTAACAGAATAAGAAAAATAAGAACTTGAGAGACGATTTATGAAAAAAATTGGTTTTTTATCGTTTGGACATTGGTCTAACCATCCCGCTTACAGCACCCGTACGGCAAGCGATACCCTGCTTCAGTCTATTGATTTGGCCGTTGCTGCTGAAGAAATTGGTTTAGATGGCGCGTATTTCCGGGTACATCATTTTGCCGCTCAGCTGGCGTCTCCATTCCCTTTGCTTTCGGCCATTGGAGCTAAAACAAGTAAAATTGAGATTGGAACGGGCGTAATTGATATGCGTTACGAAAATCCGTTGTATATGGTAGAAGATGCCGGAGCGGCCGATTTAATTTCAGAGGGCCGATTGCAGTTGGGAATTAGCAGAGGTTCACCGGAACAGGTAATTGATGGGTGGCGCTATTTTGGATATGAACCGGCTAAAGGTGAAACCGATGCTGATATGGGCCGCCATAAAGCATTGCAATTCCTGGATAAATTAAAAGGTGTGGGATTTGCACAGCCCAACCCTTACCCGATGTTTCCCAATCCACCGGGCTTGCTTCGCCTGGAACCGTACTCGGAAGGATTGCGAGAACGCATCTGGTGGGGCGCTGCCTCAAATGCAACAGCTGTTTGGGCGGCCGAAAATGGCATGCATCTTCAAAGCTCTACGCTTAAGTATGACGAAAACGGCAAACCTTTCCATATACAGCAAGCCGAACAAATCAGGTTGTACAAAGAGGCCTGGAAAAAAGCAGGGCATGCGCGCGAACCAAGAGTATCAGTGAGCCGGTCTATTTTTGCATTGGTCAATGATCAGGACCGGTATTTCTTTGGACAAGAAGCCGACCGGACGGATAAAATCGGTATGATTGAACAAGACAAACGTGCCATTTTTGGAAGAAGTTATGCGGCAGAACCCGATCAGCTCATCAAAGAGCTGGCAGCCGACGAAGCCATTCAGGAAGCAGATACACTCCTTTTAACGATTCCCAATACACTGGGCGTTGATTACAATGTACATGTACTATCTTCTATTTTAGAACATGTTGCTCCTGCATTGGGCTGGCGTTAAATTTTAATTATTTAAGCGCATTTTGTAGCTCAGGTATACCTCTTTACAAAAATCCCAGTTAAGTTAACTTAACTGGGATTTTTATCTGAATATCTTTATCTGTTTTCTGCCTGATCCAGTATTTCAGCTCTTTTATATCTTTTAAGCTTAACCTCTGCAATCAGGGTAGCCGAAAAGATCAGCGCACCACCAACAAGCAATCGCCAGGTCAGGTTTTCATCCAGAATAAAGAAAGCGGCAATGGCACCAAATACCGGTTCAAACAGATAAATAATCGCAACCCTTTCGGCACTGATGTACCGTTGTGAGATATTTGATATTGTGTACATATAGGCAGTAGAAAACAGCGCGCAGAAGATAATACCCAGCCAAAAAACCCGGTCGCCGGGCAGCCATGCGCCCTGTGTTTCGCTAAACACCAGTCCAAAAGAGAGCAAGGCACAGGTGGCAAACATCGGCACAATGGTAGGGATCAGATTTTTAATGGCGGCGTACTTTTCAACCTGTATCAGGTAAACGGCAAAACCCAGCGATCCGGCAATCGTAAACAAATCTCCCTGGCTCATTTTCAATCCGCCTTGCACAGAAATAATAAATAATCCGGCCATGGCAATGAGCGCCGCCAGCCAGATCTTTAACGGTGCCGCCTTTCGGTACAAAATCAACTTCAATATCGGAATAATGATTACGCAGGTTCCGGCTATAAAAGCGCATTGCGAAGCCGGCGTATATTTAATGCCCAGTGTTTGCAGTAAGATACCCAGCATTAACGGGACGGCCAAAATTGCACCAATACGGATCGCTTTTGCATCGACCGATCGAACATGCTTCCAAAAGATTACCGCCAGTACTGCTGTGGCAATCAGAAAACGGTAAAACAAAAACAGGAACGGAGAATGATGCCCGATAGCCAGTTTCGTAACCGAAAAAGACAGGCCCCAGAATCCGGTGCCCAGTATCAGCAAAAAAAGTAAGGTATGTCGCTTTTCCATTATAAGGATTTATAGGTTTTTCTTCATCATAATATCGGTCTGTTCATCGTTCCCCAATCTGAAAATATGCTTATCAAAAGGTACAAAACCATTTTTAGTGTAAAAACGAAGGGCTCTTACGTTTTCTTCCCATACCCCCAGCCATACATAGTTTACTTTTAAATCTGTAGCGATATGAATCGCCTTTTCATAAAGTGCCTGACCAACCTTTTTGCCATGATGGGCATGCAGCACATAGATCCGTTCGATCTCCAGTCCATCTTCTGCTTTTAATTCTGTTTGTGCTTGTCCGGTATTTACTTTTAAGTATCCGATCAGCTGTTCATCAAGCAGAGCGAAATAAAATTGTGATTGGGGATTGTTCAGTTCCCCAGTTAATTTAGCGACCGAAAAGCTATTATCCAGGTAGCGCTTCATTTCCTCTTCATCATTATCATTCGAAAAAGTTTCCGAAAAAGTATCGCGTCCAATTTGTTGAAGTTTATTTGCATCGTTAAGTGTTGCCTGAACGATCTTTAAATTTTCCATGCGACAAATTTACCATGATGGCAAATGCAATAAAATGCTATTTTGTCATCTATTGATGCGTATCTTGCATTAATGGATTTACAACAGATCAGATACTTTTTGGCTTTGGCACATGAGCTTCATTTTTGGAATACAGCCGGAAAGATAAACATTACACAATCTGCGCTTACCCGGCAAATACAGGCACTTGAGTCTGAATTGGGCATTCAATTGTTTGAACGTAATAAAAGGAATGTCAAGCTTACGCCCGCAGGCCAGTTTTTGAAAGAGAAATGGGAAGTTGAATTGAATGAACTTGAATTTTTTCACGAG
>JASLGV010000352.1 GCA_030149995.1 Pedobacter sp. | reverse complement strand
AATCTCTAAATCTCTTTCTGTTAAAATAACTTCCATCTCTATACGGCTGTTTCCAGCTTCTTTTTGTTTAAAATTTTTCTCCAATCCATAAATCCGAATATGGCCACAATAAAAAGTATCAGTGTTAACACTGCGAACATGGCCAGTTTTTTATGAATAAGCAGCGGGATGGCTGCCAGGTTGGAAATGTTTAAAAAAATCCAGTTTTCTATTTTGCGCTTTGCCAGCAGCCACATACCTGCCCAGGCAGTAGACGATACAAATGCATCCCATACGGGTACATCAGAATTGGTATAATGCTTTAAAACCAGGTACAGGATGCCAAAGCCTGCAACCGAAATCAGTACGGCGGTTGTCAGTTCTTTTTTAGAACTCCAGGCAACCTGCATGGCCCCCTCCTCTTTTCTTGTTTTCCAGATCAGCCAGCCGTATACACTCATAACCAGGTAATAGATATTGAGTAATGTTTCGGCATAAAGTTTTACTTCCAGCAGCAAAAACATGGAAAGCAGAATGGATGTAATACCGGCCGGATAAAGCCAGATACTATTTTTCTTTGCCAGTAACACTTCTGAAACACCAAAACCAACGGCCAGCCATTCGATGGCGCTGGTTTTTAAAATTTGCTGACCAAACAGCAGGAACCACTCATGGAGATTATTCATTTACAATATGCCTCTACAGCCTAATTAAAATTAAGTAAAAACTGTTTACAGGGGCCGAAACAGTATTGCAAAACAACCTCTACCTACGCCGGCAGTATCCGGATCAGGTTTATTTAAAGATTTAAATTCGGTGCAGTGGCGGTAAAAAAACCTTACTCCTGCCCGAAGTTCCCTCTCTAAAATGGGTATAATCTCAGCCGGTAATATGCAGATGGAAACTACATTTTGAACCAGCACCCCTTTAAGTAGGGCAAATATAGTTTTTATCGGAGATATAATTACCATTCTGAAGAATGGGTTTGGGATTTAATTTAAAAAGCCATTCTTATTTACGATAAGAATGGCTTTTTTCTATTTAAAACAGACCTAACTGAATATCGTCCGGATTGGTAATCTCGAGATCGATTTTCTTGGCTGGCTTTTCTGCTGGTGCGGGTTTTTCTACGGGTTTAGCCTTTTCAGGTTTTACTTCCACAGCTGGCTCTGCAACTTTTGCTTCTGCCGGTGGCTCTTCTTTTGCTTTTACAGGTTCTGCCGGCGCTGCTTTAGGTACTTCTGCAACTTCAACAACAGGTGCTACCGGTTCTTTATCCGTATCCGAACTGTTTTCTTCTGCAGAAAGAGCTCCTGTTTCGGGCGTTTCTTCGGTATCTCCATTTTCTGAAGACTCGTCTTCTGGTTCCGGTTCTTCTTCTTCTACCGGCTCTTCCAGCGTAACTTTTTGTACATCGTGTGGCGAAAGCCTGTTTCCGTTTGCTTTTAAGCCCTTAACATCAATCAATTCGGCCAGTACAAGATCTAATGTTTCGGGGATTTGCGTTTTCCCTTTCAGCACATCTACAACAACCCTTGCGGCGGCATGAGAAGTTAGAAACAGCAATCTTGATTTTGGTTCTTCACTGATAAAGGAAACCTTTTTACCCACAGACTGCGGTTCGAAGGTAAAGCGCTTTATAAAATAGTTCTGTGCCTTTCCATCAAAATGCACAGCGGCAAAAACCTTTTCAGCATCAAATTTCTGGATCAGCAAGAGATTATCGTCAAAATGGTTGCTCAGATCAAAAGAACTCAGCTCATACGTACCATCCGGATATACCTGCAAAATCTTATCGTCGCCATCAAATTCGCCCAGGTATTTACCTCTTCCGTCTACGTTTAACCGTTTAAGCAAATCATCGTACCAGATTTTAAGGCCTGATAAAGTAGATACGCCCTTACTTTTGAGTATAATTTTCTTAACGGGATATTTAGATACAATATTTCCCTGCGAGCCGCGGCCTTTAATGGCCACCTCGGCAAAATCTACATCAAACTGTAATTTACGCAGTTTAGAATGCGGTTTCAAGGCCACATTCACCACTTCTGCCTCTCCGTTCGGGTTGGCGGTAAAATACAGCACTTTTGATCCTTTAGAGCCTTTGGTCAGGTCGTATTCCTTATCGCGTGTTACACCTACAACGGCAAAACGCTTTACATAAGCGGTTCCCGACGCACCATCTTTATAAATCATGTTATAGATGGTACGTTCATCGTTCTTTTTAAATACCTGTGCGTGGATAATGCCTTTACCTACAAAGGTTTTATCGGCTACCTTGGTGATGATGCATCTGCCATCTTCGCGAAAAACAATCACTTCGTCTATATCCGAACAGTCGGCCACAAAAACATCTTTACGCAAACCGGTACCAATAAAACCATCTGTTGGGTTCATGTATAGCTTTACGTTGGCGAGCGCCACCTTGGCGGCCTCTACCCGGTCAAACAAACGGATTTCTGTTTTACGTTCGCGGCCTTTACCGTATTTGTCTCTTATTTTCTCAAACCAGGCAATGGCATACTCAGTCAGGTGTTTGAGGTGGTTTTTAACGGTTTTAATTTCATTTTCAAGCGCCTTCATCTGCTCATCCGCTTTTTTAACATCAAAGCGGGTAATCGAGCTCATGGGCTTATCGATCAGTTTCTTGAAATCTTCGGGTAGTATTTCGCGGTAAAGCTGGGGTTTGAAAGGTTCAAACAAACGGTGTAATACTTCCACTACAACATCAAAATTACCGGAATTTTCGTATTCGGCATTTTTATACATGCCTTCCTGAATAAATATCTTTAAAAGGGAACTGAAAAATATTTTTTCCTGCAGTTCGTGCAATTTAATTTCAAGTTCCTTTTTAAGCAGGCTTTTGGTATGCTTGGTGTTTTCGATGAGTATATCGTTTACACTCATGAAATGAGGTTTATCGTCTCTGATGATACAGGTATTGGGCGATATGGAAACCTCACATGCTGTAAAGGCATAAAGTGCATCGATGGTTACATCGGGCGAAATACCGGGCGCAAGATGAATAACAATCTCTACGTCTTTAGCGGTATTATCTTCAATCTTTTTGATTTTGATCTTTCCTTTATCGTTGGCCGATAAAATACTGTCGATCACAGAACCGGTTGTAGTACTGAAAGGTACTTCGGTTATAACAAGTGTTTTTTTATCTTTTTCGGTAATCTTAGCCCTGATCCTGATTTTTCCACCACGCTGCCCTTCGTTGTAGGCCGAAAAATCGGCCATTCCACCGGTAAAAAAGTCGGGCAGAATATTGGGTCTGGTTCCTTTTAGTACTTCAATAGAGGCATCGAGCAGCTCAATAAAGTTATGGGGCATTACTTTGGTGGCCAAACCTACGGCAATACCTTCGGCACCTTGCGCAAGCAATAAAGGAAATTTAACGGGTAAAGTTATCGGCTCGTTGTTACGGCCATCGTAGCTTAGCTGCCAGTTCGTGGTATCGGGATTAAAAACAACGTCGTTGGCAAATTTAGATAAACGTGCTTCGATATAACGGGGTGCTGCTGCACTATCGCCCGTTACCGGATCGCCCCAGTTTCCCTGGCAATCAATCAGCAAATCTTTTTGTCCGATCTGTACCATGGCATCACCAATAGAAGCATCTCCATGTGGGTGATATTTCATGGTGTTACCGATTACATTGGCTGCTTTGTTAAAACGCCCATCATCCATCTCTTTAAGAGAATGCATAATACGACGCTGAACAGGCTTTAATCCATCATGTATATGGGGTACGGCCCGATCCAATATTACATAAGAAGCATAATCAAGAAACCAGTTTTCATACAGGCCATTTATTGGGGTTATAG
>JASLGV010000333.1 GCA_030149995.1 Pedobacter sp. | reverse complement strand
GACTGGCCAATGGCAATGGCTGTGTTGGGCATCACCCTGATTACCTCAAAGGCATTACCGAGTTTTTCGCGAACAGCCTGGCAGCTTACGCCCGAAATTACCGAAATAATTAAATGTTTACCCGGATCTGTCACTTGTCGGATTTCATCCAGTACTGTGTTCAATTGCTGTGGCAAAACAGCCAGGATAACAACGCTGGCTTCTGAGACTGCATAGCTATTGTTATTGCTTACCTGGAAGCCTGCTTCTGCAAATGTTTTTAAGTGGTCGGTATTTCTGCGCGTAAGGATAATATTAGCTGCTTTTGCAAAGTCGGCTTTCACCAGTCCCCTTGCTAACGACAGGCCGATATTTCCGCTACCGATAATGGCTATTTTTTTCATCGTTTAGGTTGTTATAAATGCCGGAGCATTCTGTGGTTCATTTATTTTTATCCGCAATGAATTATTCACTATGAAAACTTACCCGGCCATCTGCCTGCTTTTTTGCCGTTTCTGCCGGGCTTAAAAAGAAGTACCTGCCTGGCAAACACCGCCCGAAAGGTCCGTTATTTCAGCATCTTCGTACCGAAGGTACCGCCGGCAAGTTCGGTCAGTTCATCTGCTTTACCAATGTACACCGCCGAAACCCCTTTGTTGATCGCTTCAAAAGCGTTGTGCAACTTCGGAATCATACCACCTGCAACCGTACCATCAGACGTTAATGCTTCAAATTCCGCTGCTTTAATCTCTCTTACAACGGTTTCTTCGTTGTCTACATCTTTTAAAACACCCTTCTTCTCAAAGCAATAAACCAGTTGTGTTTTGTATAAAGAAGACAGGGCAACGGCCAGTGCCGAAGCAATGGTATCGGCATTGGTGTTTAAAAGCTGGCTTTCACCATCGTGCGTAATGGCACATAAAACCGGGATTAGTCCGGCTTTCAACAAGCTATCGATGGTTGACGAAGAAACTGAATGTTCGTTTAAATCGCCCACAAAACCATAATCAATTTCTTTAACCGGACGTTTTTTCGCTTGTATAACATTGCCATCTGCACCACTTAAACCAATGGCATTGCTGCCCTTTGCCTGTAGCTGGGCAACCATATTTTTATTAATCAGACCGGCGTAAACCATGGTTACAATCCGAAGGGTTTCAATATCTGTAATCCTCCGGCCATCGACCATTTTTGATTCAACACCGAGGCTTTGAGCCAGTTCAGTTGCAATTTTGCCACCCCCATGTACTAAAATCTTTTTTCCCGGCAGTGCTGTAAAATCAAGCAGAAACCGGTGTAGTTTTTCGGAGTCGTCAATTACGTTTCCGCCAATTTTTATGATGGTAAGTTGATCCATAATTTTTTTTTCTGAACGTTCATTGCTCTGTGCAATGAGGTATTTACATTACAATTTTTCCAGCATGGCTTTGATTACTGCCTGAGCTGCCCAAAGGCGATTTCCGGCCTCGTGTATAACCAGCGAGTTTGGTCCGTCTAAGATTTCTGCTGCCAGTTCCAAATCGCGTCTAACCGGCAAACAATGCATTACTTTGGCATCATTGGTCAGTTTAAGCTTTTCGTTATTCATCATCCAGCCAACCGGATAAGTTAACACCTTTCCGTATTCTTTATAGCTGCTCCAGTTTTTTACGTATACATAATCTGCATCTTTCAATGCATGCTCTAAATCATATTCAATTTTAGCACCCGGGGTAAAATCTTCCGAAAGCTCATATCCGGCAGGTTGCGCAATGGTAAAATCGAGCATGCCTTCCTGTTGTGCTTTACACATCCACTCGGAGAAAGAATTCGGTACAGCTTGTGGCAAGGCTTTTACATGGGGCGCCCAGGCCAAAACAACTTTCGGTTTTTTACCGCTCTGTTTGTTCCAGGTCTCCTCGATGGTAATCAGGTCTGTTAAACTTTGCAGGGGATGTCTGGTTGCACTTTCTAAACTTACAACAGGCACCTGGCAGTACTTAACAAATTTATTAAAGAAATCTTCGTTATAATCGTCTTCCCTGATCTGTAATTTAGGGAATGAGCGCAGGCCCAGTATATCGCAATACTGCCCCATAACGGCTGCCGCTTCGCGGATGTGCTCAACCGTTGTATTGTCCATTACCACTCCATCCTGTGTCTCAAGCGCCCAGCCTTCTTTATCCATGTTCATGACCATTACGTTCATTCCAAGATTTAAGGCTGCCTTTTGTGTACTTAAACGTGTACGCAAACTTGGGTTCATAAAAACCAAACCAAGGGTTTTGTTTTTACCCAGCGATTGGTGTGCATAAGGATTTGCCTTTAAAGCCAGCGCATCATTAACCAGTTGTTTGATGTCTGCAACATCATGTACGGAAGAAAAAAGTTTCATTTCTTTCAAAGCTTAAAGACTAAAACGGCGGGCTGAAAGCTTCTGCTCATACAGGAACCCTACCCTGGCTTTAATCCGGTTATTTTCTTAAACGTTTCAGCAATCCAATAAGCATTGCTCTTACTTCATTTGTTTACTATTTTTATTAATGTACCAGTTTTTTAAAGGCGCTTAAAAACTCATCTGCGTGTTCTTTTGTCAAATTTAACGCAGGTAATAAGCGGATTACATTTGGTTTTGCTTCTCCTGTAAAAATAAAATGTTTAAACAGCAATTCCTTTTTAACCTGTGCAAGTTCTTCCGGCAGTTCGATTCCGATCATTAAACCACGGCCGCGAACTTCCTTAATCTGTTCAAATTTCTTTAATTCAGTAATCAGGTAATTACCAATGTTTTCGGCATTTTTAAGCAGGTTATCCTGTTCAATAATTTCTAAAACAGCCAGGGCTGCTGCGCAGGCAAGGTGATTGCCTCCAAAGGTTGTACCCAGCTCACCATGCCATGGCTTAAATTTTGGCGCAATGGAAATTCCGGCAACCGGAAAACCATTACCCATTCCTTTGGCCATTGTATAAACATCTGCTTCTACACCTGCCCAATCATGTGCATAAAACTGCCCGGTACGGCCGTAACCGCACTGTACACTATCGGCAATGTAAACAGCATTATATTCATCGCAAAGTGAACGGATTTTTTGTAAAAAGCTTTTAGATGCTTCTTTTATCCCGCCAACACCTTGTATACCTTCAATAATTACAGCTGCAATCTCATTACCTTGTGCTTTAAATGTTTCTTCTAAAGCCACCTCATTGTTGTGCGGTAAAAAAATTATGTTGTCGTTCTGGTTAACAGGGGCAACGATTTTAGGGTTATCGGTTACGGCAACAGCCAGTGAGGTACGTCCGTGGAAAGCACCTGTAAAAGTCACCACTTTTTTTCTTCCGTTATAAAACGAAGCCAGTTTCAAGGCATTTTCGTTGGCTTCTGCTCCTGAATTACAAAGAAAAAGCTGGTAATCTGTTTTACCCGAAACCTGCCCCAGTTTTTCTGCCAGCTGTACCTGTATCGGAATTTTAACTGAATTTGAATAAAAACCCACCTTGTTCAACTGCCCGGTTAAGCGTTGTACATAATGCGGATGTGTATGTCCGATGGAGATTACGGCATGACCGCCATATAAATCTAAATATTTTTGTTCGTTTGCATCCCAAACATTGCTGCCGGATGCACGGGTAATTTCTATATCGTTAAGAGGATAAACATCGAATAAGTTCATTGTTGTTGCGTTTAAGTTGTGTTATGCTGAAGTAGGTGGAACAACCGCTTTAAAGGTTACAGGCACTTCGTACTTCAGCGTAACAGCTGGTTAAAAATTAGCTGCTTTCAGTTTTAATCCGGCGGTTTCTTCCAGTCCGAACAGTAGGTTCATATTCTGAACAGCCTGACCGCTGGCACCTTTTAATAAGTTATCGATAATACCAATTATAAATAATTTATCTCCGTGTTTTTCAAGGTGGATAAGCGATTTATTGGTATTGACAATCTGTTTTAAATCTATGTTTCGCCGGCTTACATGTGTAAAGGGATGTGCCGCATAATAATCTTCAAAAACTTTATAGGCTTCGTCTATATCGAGATTACTTTCCAGGTATACAGAAGCCAGAATGCCACGTGTAAAATTACCACGTTGCGGTATAAAATTTAAAGTTTTTGATAATCCGGGTTGTAAAGAAAGCAAGCTTTCGCAAATCTCGTTCAGGTGCTGATGTTCAAAAGGTTTATATACCGAGAGGTTATTGTTTCTCCAGCTAAAATGTGAAGTAGGCGATAAACTTTGTCCGGCACCGGTCGATCCGGTTGTTGCATTGATGTGTACTTCACTGTTAATCAATCCAACCGCTGCCAATGGCAATAAACACAATTGGATGCAGGTTGCAAAACACCCGGGATTGGCAATGTTTGAAGCTGTTTTAATGGTTTCGCGGTTCAGTTCGGGCAAACCGTATACAAATGCCCTTGGTTCTGCACCCGGAAGTTCAAAGCTGGCATTTGCCTCTAACCTGAAATCCTGCGAAAGATCAATGATTTTTATATCCGGACGGATTTCATTTGCCTCCAGGAATTTCTTTGCATCGCCGTGTCCTACGCATAGAAACAACACATCGATATCTTGCTGCACATCGCCCGAAAACCTCAGGGTTGTATCTCCGAACAAATCGGTATGTACATCCGAAATTAAATTACCGGCATTGCTGCTGCTGTTTACAAAAACAATATTAACCTGTGGGTGATTAATTAAAATGCGCAACATTTCGCCTCCGGTATAGCCGGCACCACCAATTATTCCTGCTTTAATTCTTTTCATCCTTAATCATTTATAGAAATTTCATACAGATAAAATCCCGTATCAATTCCTTGTTTTTTTAAATCCAGCAAACGCAAACAGGCTTAAACAGATTAACCACCAGTTTTGGCGCGGTTAATTTGCTTACCCGGATCTTATTCACAGTCTGTCCTGTCATGTTGCGTAGATGGATAGGAGCACAGAATAAACTCTAAATTGTGCTCGCTGTTGTTCATAATTTTATGCTTATTGCCTGCTTGAATACGAAGACCTTTACCTGCATCAACTTTAAAAACCGTTCCTTCAATTAAAAATGTGGCCTCTCCATGCAGAATGAAAAAAAACTGTTCTGCGTGGGTATGAAAATGTAGCTTTTCGGCTGTCTGAGCTGGCATTAATTCCTGCTTAATAGACGTACCCGGCTCGCTTACATAATTCCAGCCATCGCAATTATCGCCCCATTTATAATGGCTTAAGGCATTTTCTTTTGAAAGAATTCCGTTCATTATAGTGCTTCTTATGCGCTTCAACAGGCCGTAATTTTTATGCTTCTTCCTGTCCGTTCACTTTATGCCAGATCATAACCTGGTTGCCAAATATTTTAGAGAAGCCTTTTACATCCTCACCACTCCAGGCATTATTCATTTCGCCATAGCTGCCAAACTTATTACTCATCAGATCATGATCTGATTCAATTCCGATAATCTGAAAACGATGTGGCAGCAATTCAACAAATACTTTTCCGCTTACAAATTTTTGAGTATCGGCAAGAAAAGCTTCCATGTTCCGCATAATCGGATCGTGAAACTGCCCTTCGTGTAACCAGTTTCCATAAAACGAAGAAAGTTGCTCTTTCCAGCTCAGCTGCCATTTGGTAAGCGTGTGCTTTTCTAAAGTATGGTGTGCTTTGATTATTACAACAGGAGCTGCTGCTTCAAAACCTACACGGCCTTTAATACCAATAATGGTATCGCCCACGTGGATGTCTCTTCCAATACCGAAAGGCTGGGCAATGGCCTGTAATTTCTGAATGGCTCTTACCGGCTCCAGCTGTTCGCCATCAATGGCTACCAGCTCACCTTCTTTAAAAGTTAATTCAACTTTACGTGCTTCCGTTTCTGACACTTGTGTTGGCCAGGCGCTTTCTGGTAAAGACTGGTGAGAGGTTAAAGTTTCTACACCACCTACAGAAGTTCCCCACAAACCTTTGTTAATAGAATATTTTGCTTTTTCGGCACTGTATTCAACACCATGTTTGGCAAGATATTCGATTTCGGCCTCACGGGAAAGTTTCAAATCCCTGATTGGGGTAATGATTTCTACACCCGGAATCAGGATGTTAAAAATC
>JASLGV010000326.1 GCA_030149995.1 Pedobacter sp. | reverse complement strand
ATATCCCTGAGTACCTGAAATTTTATCAGCGATGGCTACTTTATATCCTTTCTCCTGTGCAAATTTATTAAAGTCTTTGCCTTTAACATCGTTCAGGAAATTACTTGCCGCTTTATAAGCTGCAGATTGTGTTTTGCTGCTTGGGCTAAGTGTTTTTTCTATGTAAGCAAGTTTCGCCACTTTTGATGAACCCACTTGTTTCTCAATTTTAATAACGTGTACACCGAATTGCGATTTAACCACTTTAATGTCGCCGGTTCTACCGTCGAACGCAGCATTTTCAAATTCCGGAACCATGGCGCCACGGGCAAAAGTGCCCAGCTCACCACCTTTATCTTTTGAGCCATCAACGCTGAATTTTTGAGCCAGCTCGGCAAAGTTACCACCTTTTACGGCAAGCGATTTTAAAGAGTCTGCCAATTTAACGGCATTTTCTTCTCCGCCAACTTTAGAAGGATCAATTAAGATGTGGCTTGCTTTTACAGAATCCGGAGAGAAGCGGGTTTCCACCACTTTTACCAGTTTGTAAGAGTTACCGGTTAATTTTGGTCCGTAGTAACTACCAGCAGGCAAAGAGAAAACAGCCGAATCAACTGCCGGATCTAATTTACCTTTAGTCAAAAATACATAAGGAACTTTTACATCCGAATTGATGGCTGCAAAAAGGGAGTCATTTTTTGAAATGCGGAAATCTTCAGCAATTTTTTCAACCTGATTTTTGATGGCAAGAGAATCTGCCGCAGTCGGGTTGATGGCAAAAGATACATATTCAAAAGAACGGGTTTCTTGCGGATTGTTAAAACGGGCTTTGTTTTCGTTATAATAAGCTGTATAATCAGCATCTGTTAGTTTTACAGAAGCATCTGGTACAGTTGTATAATCTAAGTTTACATATTTAAAGTTAGCCAGTTTATTACGGTTTACATACTCGTCTGTTGCTTCCAGCGAAGTAACGTACACAGAGTTGCGGATCAGGTTCGAATATTTCTCCTGTAATTTCTGGTTCTTAATTTCTTCTTGTAAGATGTGCGACTGGTTTAATGCCTGCGGATCTTTAGATTTTAAGAAGTTATTTAAAGTTAAACGGTCTAACTGACCAGTTTGTGGGTTAGAGAAGTACTGTCTAACAAGTGGACTTGGGTTCTGACCGATTAATAAATCAACCAATTCATCTTCAGAAACGGTTAAACCTAAACGATCATATTCTTTGGTTAACAATACGGAAGCCAGTTCAGAATTCCAGGCCTGATCTACAGCCATAGCGGTCATCTGTGCATTTGCACTGCCACCATACTGCTGCTTAAACTGATTTAATTGCTGATCTACTTTCGGACCAAACTCATCTATACTGATGTCTTTTCCGTCAATCGAACCAACCGTCTTCTGGTTTGCTGCCCAAAAAGGCTTACCCACGTTAATTGCATCGCCTACTAAAAATGCAACAATTGCAAAACCAATAGCAAAGACCAGTATATAGCCCGCACGGTTACGCAAAAATGTCATTAATCCCATATTGTACTTTATAAATTATTTAGTTTTTTAAGAGGGCGCAAGATACAAATTTGCCTTAAAAAAGAAAACACAAAATTTTATTTATCAAGTGTTTAATTTTTAAGCAAATAGCCTGCATTAAAATTCGATTTTGGAAGCTTATTTTTTTCAGGGTGTACTTCGAAAAACGCACAAAGCAGGTGTAAAAAAGCCATCCAAAAGAGGTAAAAGAGCTTTATGGTGCAATTCCTTCTTTGAGATTCAATTCTGCCGTACCACTTTTTATCTTATAGGTACTAAAATCCTGTGGCGCTTCAAAATCAATTCCCTCAATTACATTGCCATCCGGACTTTTTACCGTTACGCGTTGATTGGAGTAGAAAAGCTTTTTAGCCTCATCCCAAATCAGTTCTTCCGACGAAAAGGTATTTCCTTTACTATTTTTAACAATTACGTTCTTCTGAAAAATGGTTTTTTGCTCATCTTCTTTACGAATGGCATAATCGCAGATCAGCGTTCCATCGATCTCTCCGGTGTTTAAATTAAAGAAATCAATCTTTACACCTTTAATCATTTCCTGGTAAATGCCTCCGGTTGAAGGGGTAATTTTATCTACAATCGGCGCATTACCTTTGGCTTTTACACGGGCGGAGTCACTGTAAATAACCTCTACACCCAAGGTTCGATCGCGTGTAAAGGTTATTTTTTGTGCAGAAACCTGTCCTACATTTCGCAGATCATCTTCCCCGCAAGCCATCAGAAAACATGCCGATGTGAAAAGAAGACCATATAAAAATCTTTTATTCACCATTAATCTACCCTATATCTGCGAAACCAGGTATCATTCAAAGTAAATCCTAAATGGAAGTTAATATACTGTTCTTTAACCAGACCGTTGCTGAGTGTACCTCTTTGCCCAACTTCTGTTGTAAAGTTAACTTTATAAAATGCCGTACCACCGTTAGCAGATGGAAGCGGGAAACCGAAACCTAAGGAAGCGGCCATTTGTTTAATATCCTGGTTTTGTACCTTGATATAGGTTTTATCATAACTAACGCCTAAACGGTAGTCAATTCTTTTTAAATAACTGTTGTAAGATGCGTAATCAGGTGTAAACTGTCCACCTAAAGAAACACCATAGCTGTTTTGAAGTCCAAGGTTTGTATTGTTCAGACTTACAGCAGACCATTTGCTCATTCTAAAATCAGCCCCGATCAACCATTTATCATTTTGCTGAATAGAGATACCAAAATTATGTGTTAACGGTAATTTCAGGTTTGATTTTGGTTGTACAACTGAATTTAAAGTATCAAGGGCCGTGTTTTCATTGCCACTTGCATCTTTCGTATATTGTGTTGCATAGAAAGATTGTTTTGAATTGATTCTGCCCGAAGCGCTACCTGAATAACCCAGGGTAACCAAAGTCTTACGGCCAACGTTAAAGTCGTACTGGATTCCATAAGAATAGTTTAATCCACCAACGCTGTTTTTATCTTGTAAACGGGCATTCAAAGCACCTGCATCTTTATATTCTGTTGAACGGCTGGTTTGGAGATTTCCGAATATATATTCTAAGTTGGCACCAATTCTCAGGTGATCGCCAAAACGATAGCCGTACCCCAGATAAGCCTTAGATAAACCGCCTTCTCCTTCATACAACTGATCTACAGACATGGTATCAATTTTAACACTGCTTCTGTACGTATATCCCAAATCTGAGTAAGGCAATAAACCGAAACTTAAAGCCGAACGCTTGGTAACCGGTGTAGCAAAAGCCAAATGACTAAATGTTGAGTTAAAGCTGGTTTCGCTTAAACTACCTTTAGAAAGGTTGGTAATACTACCACTCAACCCCATATCTAATGTAGTTAAGCTGATGCCTGAATATGAAGCGGGGTTTTGCATGTTGATGTAGTTAAACCCCGTAACTTTATTTACAGCTGTAGAAATACCACCCATGGCGCGTAACTGTGGCAGCAATGAACCTTTAATATTGCCAAAGCCATATGCCGAATATGGAGATGAAGTCGTAACCTGTGCCTGAGCACCTAAACCGCACACTAAAACAAGTATGGATGTGATATAATTTATTCTTTTGTACATTTTAATCTGCAATAGCTTCATTTAATCCTTTTAAAACCAAGTGTGGATCTTTTATAATTTGAGGGGCAAAGATGCTGTTTTGTAATTGCTTATACAAAAAATTAGCATCACCACCTGTTAAAATCACCTTTAAAGTACGCTCTTTTTTATTATTTAAGGTTATAAAACCTTCTATTTCATTCACTACTCCCTGCAATACACCATTTTTAATAGCCGATTGCGTGTCTTCTCCATCGGGTATATTTTCTGTTTCCTGCCAATCTACCAGCGGCAATCTCCCGGTAAACTGGTGAAGTGCTGTAAAACGCATGGCCAGTCCGGGGCTTATGCTGCCTCCGCTATATTCGGCCTTGCTGTTTAGCAAATCGTATGTAATACAAGTGCCTGCATCAATTATCAGGCAAGCTTCCGGAGCAAACAATCCATTTGCTGCTAAAATGACGGCCCACCTGTCTAAACCCAGTGTTTGAGGTGTTTTATATTTATTGACAACGCCTTTGTTTATCTGAACCGAAAAGCGCGTATAATTTGTTTGTTTGTTTAAAACATTTTCCAGCAACTCCTGCCCCCCGCTCACCGCACTTACAACAGATTTTGCCGGTTTAAAAGTTTCAATAAGACTGGTTAAGTAAGCCGCATCCAGATGGGCTAAACGCTCATAATGCACCAGTTCCCTGCCTTCAAAAACAGCAAGCTTGGTAAAGGTATTCCCGATATCAATGCTTAAACTGCGCATTTAACAACCAAAAATTTATTTCTAAAATGAGTCATACTTTTACCGGCCGTTATCAAAAAATGATTATTAAACTGCTTCCTGCAAACGGTTACTCTACTGTTTATGCCACAAAGCTATTAATCTTTAGCAAGTTTCAGGGCGCTTATTTGTTAAAAAAGGTTAAACAAACAGAAAGTATTGTACCGAGAGGATAAACAACAGAAACAGCGTTTCGTAAAACCACCTTTTGCGTGCATTGCTGAAATAATAGGCCAGCAATACGGCGCCCGGAGGTACACAGAGTAAAAAGTGATACAACCTGTAGTTCGGTTTGAGGTAAAAACTTCCGGCAGCCACGATAAACATAAAAAACAACAGCTGAAAAGCCTTCCGTGTACTGATAAAACTTCTGAAAAAGTTTTCCCTCAATTGCAACGCTGCCAAAATCATCGTGATGGTAACAGGCACCAACACCAGGTAATCATCATACTCAATGGCAAAAACAGTCGGAAATTTATTGGCAAGCGGCTTCCAGATCTGATAAAAGGAACTTAAATTATCATTCCAGTAATAATACACGGCCAGAAAAAAGAAAATGGTTAAAAAACCGATCAGGCCGGCAATCCACTCGCGCCAGTTAAAGGAGCGGAAGAGCAGTAAACCCAGAAAAATAATCAGCAGCATGCTTATAAATGGAAAATAAATCAGCGTGCCAACACCGATAATCATTCCGATATCAAACACCGTAATCATGGCATTGTTGCTTTTCCCCAGCTTTAAACATTTATCTATAATCCAGATCAGCAGAAAATTACAAAAAAGCGTAGGGCTTAAGATCATAAACGGCATAAACAAACTGGTGCCGGTAATGTACATAAGCCCGGGTAAAAAGCTCTGTCTCGACAGTAAATTGTGATTGTTTACAATCCGGTTAAAAATCAAAGCCTGTATAAAAACAAGAATGGTTGCAAAAAAAACATTTGCAATGGGCGACAGCAGATTTTCAATATCCACGTGGATCAATAAACGGGAAGAGGACTCAAGAAAATCGAAATTTAAATGATCCGGCATCTCGTAAAATATGGCCATGCGCATAAAAAACGTATACGCCAGCAATAAAATAAGATTAACGGGACTGAGTTTTCTGAACTGATTAATCATGCCTTTTTAAAGAATAGGCAAAGTAAAGAAAAAAATTAACAGAAATCATATCCTGAAAATGTTAACATGTTGATGTACGGACAGCACATTTAAAGACAGCCGTCTGTATCCTTCAGCATAATTACTTTCTTGTATATTTCTTCACCATATCGTCAATAATTTTTGCCGTTTCATCCGGAAAATCAAACTGGTGTTTTTGTGGCTGTTCTACCCAGTTTTTAATAATGGGCAGCCAGTTTTTTGTGCTCGCCCAAATAACAGGAAGTCCGAGCTGTTTTAATGCATAGGCATTGCATTGCTGTTCAAACTGGAAACGCATGGGTGCTACCAGCAATTTCTTACCAAGGTAAAGTGCTTCTGCGGGACCTTCAAAACCACCTCCGGTAAATAAACCTTCGCAACTCGCCAGGCTTTTATTAAACTGCTCATTGTTAACCGGAGCCACCGAAACATTTGCCTCCCGGTAAGCAACTTTATTGTGCTTGGAGAATACCTGCCATTGCACGTCCGGTATCTGCGTTAAAAGCTTTACCAGGTGTTTATCATCTACGGCAGGAAGATACACCGTATAATGTCCAAGATTTGTACTTTCGAGCTGACGGATTTCGGAGCGGATTACCGGCGTATAAATAAAATCATCGTACCGGTCAAAATGAAACCCGATGTGGTGACTGGTCGGTGCGTAATGGCTTAAAATAACTTTACCCCAATCGATCGTTTTGGGCCTCGGTACTTTTTTAGATTTGAATGCTGCCTGATGGCTCAAAGAAACAGACTCTATGCCCTGCAATTTACAAGCCCAGGCACTTACCGGCTCAAAATCGTTCACAATCAGGTTATAATCTTTTAAAGGCAGCTGCTTCATATCTTTCCGAAAGCGGAAAAGATTCATATTTAACCAGGTTTTAAAGTGGTCTACCCCACCCTTTTTCCCAAAAATAAAGCTGAAACCATGCAACTGGTATTTAACAGGCTGACTAAGCTTAACATCGGCTTGTGTACCACTAACCAGTATATCGACTGATCCGTATTGCTCCAGCAATGGAATAATCTCCCTTGCCCTGCTGATATGCCCGTTGCCTGTGCCCTGTATTGCGTAAAGTATCTTCATTTATGCCCGAATATCAATAATTATTAGGCAATTTCATACTTAATATTCTGCAAAAGTAAATTTATATCCAGCTTACGTCTTAAATCATCTGCATCCGAAAGGATCCCATCATCCGGGAGTTCCTTTACAAAATTCTTTTCTTCGTATTTAAAAACCGTCCATTTCTGGTCTTGATATTCCAGTGCGGTTAAACTTTCTACCCAATCTCCGCTGTTCAGATAAATTACCTTTCCGTTCTGGCTGTTTATTTCTCTTTGTTCTGCCTGATGAATGTGACCACAAACAACATAATCATACCCTTTCTCAATAGCCAGATCTGCTGCTGTTTGTTCAAAACTATTGATGAATTTTACGGCATCTTTAAATTTGGCCTTTATCTTTTTCGAGAAACTCATCTTTTCTTTGCCCATGGCATTGAGTACCCAGTTTACAAAACTATTAATCAGGATCAGCGTATCGTAACCAATGGCCCCCAGTTTGGCCAGCCATTTTGAATGTTGCATGGTTACATCAAATACATCGCCATGAAAGAACCAGGCTTTTTTGCCATCCAGTTCCATTACAAGCTTATTTTGCAGGTAAAAGCCCCCCATCTGCATGCCATCAAATTTGCGCAGCATCTCATCGTGGTTGCCCGTCAGGTAGTAAACCTGCACACCTTCTGAAACAAATTTCATCAGCTTTCGGATAACTTTCATGTGTGCTTCGGGCCAATAACTTTTGCTAAACTGCCAGATATCGATGATATCGCCGTTTAAAATCAATGTTTTCGGCCTGATACTCTTAAGATATTTTAAGAGTTCTTTTGCATGACAGCCGTATGTACCCAAATGTACATCCGATATAACTACTACATCGATATTTCTTTTATCCATAAAGCAAAACTTAGATGTTTCAAAATTCCAAAATCAGGGTTTCAACATCCGGAGTTTGAAATTTATTACCATTCTTCTTCCTCGTCTACAGTTAAATCGAACGGACTAAAGAAATAGAGAACGATAATCAACAGGCAAACAGCAAAGAATGATTCTAACATGTCTATTAATTTTAAACAAATATAAAACCTATCAAATTACCTGATTGTTAAGTAGTTGTTAAAATTAACGCATTTCTTTTAAATTATGTTAAATTCTCTTTTAGGCTGGGTAAACTGGCAGAAATAAATCCATAAACCGCAGCATAACACAGAACTTTAAAATGCAAAAGCCCGGACAGTTTAACTGCCCGGGCTTTTGCCCAATGCTACAAATCTTATATGTTAAGCAGCTTTTTTCTTCTTGTTTTTATTTTCATTATAAAAACCAAAACCCAAACCTGCCAGCAGGATCAATGAACCTGCCAGGGAAATTTTCTCACCCGCATAATAAGATGTTGGATGAAAGATAAATTCCAGTTTGTGATTTCCAGCTTCCAGTTGTGCTGCACGCAATACATAATCTGCTCTGAAGTATGGTTTTTCTACCCCATCGATATACATTCTCCAGCCTTTATCGTAATAAATTTCTGAGAAAACAGCAATTACGTCTTTCGCACTGCTATACTCGTAGGTTAAATGATCCGGATGATATTTGGTTAACTTTATAAATCCTTCTAATCCGGTACCCAATCGTTTGGTATCGATTAAAGATTTGAAACGCTCATCAACAATGGCTTCTTTCTTAGCATCAAAACTACTGATTGCCTTCATCTCCTCATCCGCATTCTTGGCAAACTGTACACTTTCTACAAACCAGGCATTACCGCAGGCTGTTGAATTGCGCTGCATTTTATACGATCCGTTTTGTGGATCTTGTGTAATGATGTATTTGGTATTTAACATATCCAGTACATCCTGATTAATGCTTTTGGTCATTTGCTGATCGACCAGCTCCTGGAAACGTTTTAACCTGGCCGAGTGGAAACCACCAACCGTTTTATGGAAGTAAGATGCATCGGCACTTTTAAAAGGATCGCCCAGGGTCAAATCAAACACGCGGAAATTCGGGTCTTTATCTGCCGCAATAAACGTATCAACATCTCTTGGTTTATAATGATCTTCCAGATCAGATTTATTCACAAAATTCTGATTGTTTAAATAACGACGGTCTACCTGCCATAAATCAATCAATACAGCCAGGGCCAGCAAGCCAAATGCCAGCTGCATATTCATCTTTTTGGTAATAAATGCCCAGATAATACCGTAACCAACTGCAATAAATAAAAGACTGCGTAAGGCATCTGCACGTGCCAGCGCCACGCGGTCTGTAACCAGTGAATTTGCAATTTGTTCTGCAAGGCCCCTGTTGTTCTGAAGGTTTTGCGCCAAACTGTTAATCAGTTGCTGATGGTTAGAAGCTGTAAAAGAGAATAAAGCCGTTGGAACGAGCGCCACAATTAACGCGAAACCAGCCGTAATACCTGCAGACCAGGTAAGTCTTTTCACCAGGTATTTCTGATCGTAATGGCCATCCTGCGCTTCTTTTACAGCCAGAACTGCCAGAACAGGCACCAGGAAGCCAACCACGGCCAAGATGGATTCTACTGCCCTGAACTTATTGTACATTGGCAGGTAATCGAAAAATAAATCTGAAATTAACGGAAAATGTCTTCCGAACGACAGCAGCAACAGCAGAATTGAGGTACCCAAAATCCACCATTTCCATCTGTGTTTCACAATAAACAATCCGAATACAAACAGGAAACATATAATGGCTCCGAAATAATAAGGTCCGGCAGTCCAGCTTTTATCGCCCCAGTATGTTGGCAATTGCTGGGCAAAACCAACCGCCTGATCTGGTGCAGCACCGATACCCATTAATGTTTTAACCACAGCACCATCCGGGTTTACCGGGTTGTTGCTTGCCCCACCATAAATGTTTGGAATAAGGAACGAAAAACTCTCTCCCACACCCTGGCTCCATTGATAAGCATATTCTTTATCCAATCCGTTTGCCGGTTCCGCTTTGTCAATAGTCAGGTTAGACTTACCACGGATGGTTTCTTTACCATACTCGTAAGTTGTCCACAAAGTACCTGCATTAACCAGCACCGCCAATAAAATACCACCTGCAATGTAGGCGATGGATTTACCGAAAGGCTTTAACGTTTTCGATTTGTACGCATGGTATAATTCTACAAAAGCCAGGATAATTAAAGCAATAAACAAATAATAAGTCATCTGTATATGGTTTGAACGGATTTCCAAAGCCATAAACAGGGCTGTTAAACTGCCGCCAAGAAGATAGCGGCCTCTTAAGGTTAAAATGATACCGGCCAGAATGGGTGCAAAGAAACCAATTGCAAGTGCCTTATTGCTGTGTCCGGCGGTAATAATGATAAAATTGTAGGAGGTAAAGGCAACAGCAACCGCCCCTGCAGCCGCCAGCCATGGGTTTATCTTAAGTACACAAAATAAAAGATAAGCACCCAGAAGGTATAACAATACAGTACCCACCGGATCTGGGAAAACGCCTTTAATCAGGTCGATTCCATAGGTGGTAATGTTTAATGGATATTGAACCCAGATTTGATAAGCTGGCATACCACCAAACATCTGGTTGGTCCAAAGCGGGCCTTTTTGTCCCGTAGCTTTGATATCCATAATTTCTTTTTGCATGGCTTTGGCCTGCAGCACATCGCCCTGTTGCGGTGCTTTACCCTGTAATACAGGACTGAAGTAGACAAAACAAATGACTACAAAAATCGCAATAATGGCTAAATGAATGCCATTTTTATTAAACCAGTTATTCATTAAGGTTTGTTTAAGTTTAAACGAATGTCAAAAATAAAAAATTGACCCGTATAAAAAAGGAATAAATGAAATGCATGCGGAATAAAAAATTAGATTTGTAGCAGAGATTCAAAATTCAACATATTTATTATGAGAAAGTTTGTTGTTACAATTGCACTTGCTTCGCTATCTTTTGCTTCATTGGCTCAGGTTGTGAGTCTAAATACCAACGAAACCGATAAGCTGAAAAGCGAAATCAAAAATGATGAAGAAATTAAAAAGCTGTATCAGGGCTTTGAAAAATCAGCTTTAAAATACCTGGAGGAACAGCCAAACCCTATAGATACCATCAGAACAGAAGGTTTATTGCAAGGAAATCCGAAGAAAGTGAAAACCCAGCAGGCCCTGGCTGATATGAACAAAATTTTTGCGCTGGCCTTACAATATCGAATTACCCGTGAGCAAAAATATTTAAACAAATGTGTAGAATTTCTTTCGGCATGGGCAAGAACCAACAAAGCAAATGGCGATCCTATTGATGACACCAACTTAGATCCTGCGGTTGAAGCCTACGACCTGATTAAAGCCGACATTCCGGCAACAGATAAAAAGCAGATTGAACAATGGCTAAGCGAAACGGCCTGGGCAGAAATTAACAGCAAACGGATGAAAGCAGGAAGAGCAACTGCTATTAACAACTGGAATGCCCACCGCCTAAAAGTAGTTGGCGAAATTGGTTATGCCCTCAACAATCCGAAACTGATTAGCTGGACTATAGATAACCTGAAAAGTCACATCAATATTAATTTATATCCTGATGGAACAAGTTTGGATTTTAAAGAACGTGATGCCATGCATTACCATGTTTACGACCTTGAACCAATGTTAAAACTGGCAATTATAATAGACAGGGCAGGCGGCACAAATTTTTATACGTACCAATCGCCTAAAGGATCATCAATTAAAAAGGCGGTAGAATGGCTGATCCCATATATAAATGGCGAAAAACAGCATGAAGAATATGTAAATACCACTGTTAAGTTCGATCGCGACAGAGCAAAGAACAATGAACCTGGCTTTGCTCCCGGAAGTATGTTTAAACCGGCTCTGGCTTTACCAATGCTGAGATTAGCTGTTTATTTCGACCCTGCAAAGAAAGACCTGTTACAAAAAGTAGAGGGAAACCAGAATAAATGGCAAAGGATATTGGAAGAATTAAAATATAAATAGCTGCGATTCAATTCAAACAAAAATTCAGTAACCTTTGAAAATATTTAATATTTGCTCTTGCCCCGAGAAAATTTTTAATAAATTTTAAGCAGAGCCGTATTTAATCAAACATCGTTAAAAACGAAGACTTATATTGTTAACGGATCATAAAAAGCAAAACCTGCGGCCTGAAAATTTTTCTTTCCAAATCAGTGCGGTGACTGGTTCAGTGGAGCACAAAAAATTTATCAGGCTGGATTAAGTAGAACGGAGATCTGCTGCTACGGCCTGGATCGGAGCAAATACATAAACAAAAAATGTTATGGACAGCGAAGCTCCTCTCCATAATTTAAAACAAAATTTATTCGGCGCAAACTAATATGAGGTGGGTAACAGGTGGATTTTTAAAGAATTATTTCTGAGAATTCAACCTAATTAGGCTTAACATAAAGACTGTTTGAATCTATTAAAACTGTAAAACCAGATAATTAAAAAACTATTCAAGTAAAAAACCGGATATCTCAGGCTTTTATATTCTATTTAACTTCCTCGTAATCTACAAAATCACCCAGTTTATCTGTTTTTCGCTGATCTGGTTTTGGTGGCATATAATCAATTGAGATGGAACCTTCCGGCTTTGGTCGTCTTTGCTGTGCTTGTCCGGTGGCCTGTTGCTGCATTCTGCCAGCAAGGTTGTTAAATAATATAGGCAACAATAAACGGATTAACAGTCTGATTACCCAAAGTACCAATATGGTGATGAAAATGAATTTTAATAATGGCATTTCTTAATCTTAATAAGCTTTAATACTAATTAGACGTCAAGATATTTATTTTGTTATAGAAAAAAGGTGATCTGACCGTAAAATTATACAAATATGATACAAATGGCCTTTAACAGCCAAAAATCAGTCTTCAACAATCTCTGCAACCCGCCCAATCTGTCCGTCTTCCAATCGTACCTTAATCCCTCTGGAGTGAAAGGCCGACGAGGTTAACAGGTTTTTAACCACCCCATAAGTGATGTTACCCGATCGCTGATCCTTTTTTAAAATAATACCCACTTCCAAACCCGGGTAAATATCTTTTCTATTTTGTCCGTTCATACACTACACGTTAAACTATTTGCCAAATTTACAGATGTTGGCGCAATTTACGGGCATGAATACAAGCTTTATTGGCCGGCAGACCTTTAACACCTTAACTTCTATTTAGGAAACTTTTCATTAAACATTTTTTCCAGCGCATACATCTCATCACGCAGTTTTGCTGCCTGCAGGAAGTCCATATCTTTGGCCGCCTTTTGCATCTCCTTCCGGGTTTTATCAATTGCTTTCTGCATGTCGCTTTTACCCATGTACTGTACCACCGGGTCGGCTGCAATGCTTAATTCTGCATTCTCCACATAAGCCCTGGCTTTGTTACTATCTGCTTTCTGAGAGAAATCCAGCACAGCTGTCTGCTCCAGGATGGCTTCTCTTGATTTTCCAACGGTCTTCGGTACAATACCGTGCTCCAGGTTATATGCAATCTGCTTTTCGCGCCGGCGGTTGGTTTCTTCAATGGTTTTTTCCATGCTTTCTGTCATCCCATCAGCATACATAATTACCCGACCTTTTTCGTTACGTGCTGCACGCCCAATGGTTTGAATAAGCGACTTTTCAGATCTTAAAAACCCTTCTTTATCTGCATCCAGAATGGCTACCAGGGTAACCTCTGGTAAATCAAGTCCTTCCCGCAATAAATTAATTCCCACCAATACATCAAACTCGCCCAGGCGTAATCCCCTCAATATTTCCACCCTTTCAAGGGTTTTAATTTCTGAGTGAATGTATCTTGTTTTAATATTCAGCCGATCCAGGTACTTGGTCAGCTCCTCTGCCATCCTTTTGGTCAGGGTTGTCACGAGTACACGACCGCCATCTTTAATCGTCAGGTCTATTTCATCCAGCAAATCATCCACCTGGTTAATGGCTGGCCGTACTTCAATAACCGGATCAAGCAAGCCTGTAGGCCGGATTACCTGTTCAACTACTACCCCATCCGATTTTTCAAGTTCATAATCAGCCGGTGTTGCACTTACATAAATCGTTTGCGGCGCCAGGGCTTCAAACTCATTAAAATTAAGCGGACGGTTATCAAGAGCCGCCGGCAAACGGAAACCATATTCAACCAAAGAAAGTTTACGCGAACGGTCTCCGCCATACATTGCGCGGATTTGCGGAACGGTTACATGGCTTTCGTCAATCACCATCAGGTAATCATCCGGAAAGTAATCAAGCAGGCAGAACGGACGCATGCCCGGACTTCTGCCATCGAAAAAGCGCGAATAATTTTCAATTCCCGAGCAGTAGCCCAATTCCTTCATCATTTCTATATCAAAATTGGTACGCTCTTCCAGCCTTTTTGCTTCCAGCAGGTGTTTGTCTGCGATAAGCTGATTTTTACGGATTTCCAGTTCTTCCTGTATGCCCCAGATCGACTGGTTAAAGCGGTCTTTAGGCGTAACAAATAGATTAGCGGGATAAATGGCCATATCATCCATTTTTTCAATGGTCTTACCCGAAACCGGATCAATTGCCGAAAGTTCTTCAATATCGTCCCCGAAAAAAGAAATCCGATAGGCATAATCCAGGTAGGCAGGGAAAATATCTACGGTATCGCCCTTCACCCGAAAGGTTCCGCGTTTAAACTCCGTGGTTGCCCTCGAATACAAAATCTCGACTAAACTGTGCAGAAAAGCATTTCTTGAAATTCTTAAGCCCACACCAAAACGAAAAACCATTCTCGAAAAATCTTCCGGATTTCCCATACCATAAATACAGGAGATAGAAGAAACCACCACGATATCGCGTCGCCCGCTCATTAAAGAAGAGGTTGTGCGCAAACGGAGCTTTTCAATTTCCTCATTGATGCTTAAATCTTTCTCAATATAGGTGTTGCTCGAAGCAATAAATGCTTCCGGCTGATAATAATCGTAGTATGAAACAAAATAATTGACCGCATTATCCGGAAAAAACTGTTTAAACTCCCCGTAAAGCTGGGCGGCCAATGTCTTATTATGACTTAAAATCAGGGTTGGTTTTTGCGTTTGTTCAATAACATTGGCAATGGTAAATGTTTTACCGGAACCGGTTACCCCCAAAAGTGTCTGATAATGTTCATTGGCATTTACACCTTCTACCAATTGTTTAATCGCCCCCGGCTGGTCGCCAGTGGGTTGATATGCGGACGTGATTTTGAATTTCATAGGCGATATCAAATTTAGCTAAATTTGCGCTCTAAAACAATTTTGTAGCAAGCACAGGTAAAGCATTGCCAATTGAATTATTTGAGCATTACCCATTCCAGGCGATATATTAAAAACTTTTAAAACACTTCTTTGTATTACAAAAGAACAGATCATTTGCTCCGCACCGTTGGAAACGGCCTGCCGGCAATAAATCGCACAACAAATTTTCAGTTTTTTTTATCATCTTTATAAGACTTCCTTTTTTGTTTAAAGTAATATGCATTTAATTGTCTTTTCAACAGTTTTAACATCAAGGATAAAATATATCTTCAGCTTTATATTTAAAGATATTTTAAAGATCGAAGTAGAGTTTACCGGCAATGCACAGTATTTTCTTCAAAGTGAAAAAGCCAAAATCAGTTATGGTTTGCAGCCACTTGGCGATGAACTCTTTTTTAAAAGCAGCAGTCTTTTGTTATCCAGTAAAATTGAAG
>JASLGV010000406.1 GCA_030149995.1 Pedobacter sp. | reverse complement strand
CGATAATGGGTATCTTTATCATTTTTAGCCGGGCGTCCGGTGCTCAGGTAGTTATAATAAATCGGAATTTGTCCTTCATCACGTGGGAAAGTCATTGGTAATTTACCTGACGGATTGTAATCGCCAAAAAGTACATTGGCCATTGCATTTCCGGCTTCACTTCCCAACCACCAGGTATAAAGAATAGCAGGTGCATTATCTGCAGTCCAGTTAAAAATTAGTGGTCTACCTGCCATAATTAATACAACAACTGGTTTGCCGGTTGCGGCAACGGCTTTAATTAATTCTTCCTGAACCCCTGGAATATGAATATTGGCTTTGCTTTTTGCCTCGCCACTCATATCGAATGTTTCGCCAACAGCCATAACCACTACATCGGCTGCTTTTGCTGCTGCTACAGCTTCGGCAAATCCGGCTTTAGAGGTATCAGCGACCTCACATCCTTTGGCATAAATCAACTCCGTTTTATTGCCTACTTTATTTTTAAGCCCCTCGTAAAGCGAGACCAACTGATCGTTTTTCCACGAAATAGACCAGAAACCCTGCATATCTTTTTCAGATTTTGCAAGCGGACCAATTACCGCGATTTTTTTCAAGTTGGTTGATAAAGGAAGGGTTTGTTTTTCATTTTTCAACAAAACCATGCTTTTTTCGGCCATGTGTAAGGCTGCCTGACGGTTTTCTGCCGAATTCAGTTCCTTTTCCTGGCGGCTTTCGTTGCTAAAGCGGTATGGATCGTCGAACAGGCCAAGTTCAAATTTCTTACGTAAAATACGTCTTACGGCATCATCAATCAGGGCTACAGGTACTTTTTTACTTTCTACCAGTTTCGCCAGGTTTGGCAGGTAACTTCTGCTTTCCATGTCCATGTCGCTACCAGCTTTTATGGCCAGCTCAGCTGCTTCCGTTTTATCTTTGGCAAAACCATGTGCAACCATCTCACCAATAGAACCCCAGTCGCTCACCACGAAACCGGTATATTTCCATTTATCTTTTAAAATATCGCGTTGTAAATAAGCGCTTCCGGTTGCAGGTACGCCATTAAGGGTGTTAAAAGAATTCATAAAAGTAGCGGCACCTGCATCTACAGCTGCTTTAAATGGTGGCAGGTATACTTCCCACAGGGTATGATCGCTGATGTCTACAGCATTGTAATCGCGGCCAGCAATAGCGGCTCCATAGGCGGCAAAATGCTTGGCACATGCCATAACTGCATCGAGGTTACCCAATCCATTGCCCTGAAAACCTTTTACCCTTGCTTTGGCAATCTGAACACCCAGGTAGGTATCTTCACCGGCGCCTTCCATTACACGGCCCCAGCGTGGATCGCGTGCAATATCAACCATGGGTGCAAATGTCCAGTGAACACCTGAAGCGGCAGTTTCTCTGGCAGCCACACGTGCGGCATTTTCCATCGCATCCAGATCCCAGCTCGCCGCCTCTGCCAACGGAATGGGAAAAGTTACCCGGTAACCATGAATAACATCCAAACCGAAAATCAAAGGAATTTTCATTCTGGATTGCATGGCTGTTTCCTGCACTTCGCGGGTTTCTTTAGCACCGCGTACATTTAACATGGATCCAAGCTTTCCATCGCGAATATCTTTCAGCTTATTCGAACTGTTCGTAATCGGCCCGGTGGCATCACGGTCGCCCGTGTATTGATTCAGCTGACCAATTTTTTCTTCAAGAGTCATCCGTTTTAGAACAGAATCAACCTTCTTTTCTATTTTTTTATCCTGTGCTGAAGCACCTGATATCTGAATAGCCAGTAAAACCGCAAGTGGTAAGTATCTTTTCATAATCTGTTTTGTTTCTGTTTACCCTGTGATAACCAAATATTTTAATGTAATAAATAAGACTTTGTGCCTTTAATATAGTAAAATGTTGTTACCGGTTGCAAACTTCAGGCTTTTTTAAACCGCTTTTTTAAGGGTTTGACAAGGCCTGGTCTAAACCAGTAACAACAATAATAACAGGTACTAAATACGGCTTTTAACTGCTAAACAGTTAAAAGCACGGAGGCGTCAATTTCTTATTCTATTAATAACCTGGATTCTGCTTCAATGCAGGCGCTTTATTTAACTCATCACGCGAAATCGGAAAGAGGTAATTTTTAGCTGTAAATACCCTGCTTTCTACATTAAATGGTGTATATGTAAAAGTATTGTTGGTGTTTTTGGTGATGGCCATTCCGGTAACAACTTTGTTAAAAGTCGCTTCGCCTTCTTTCCAGCGGCGTACATCGTAAAAGCGTTGTTCTTCAAAACACAATTCTACTCTGCGCTCGTTGTGTATACGTTCGCGTAAATCTTCTTTGGTTGGTCTTACATAACCATTGGCTGTAGGCGTGGTGGTTTGCAAAAGCGGAAGCTTAACATCATTCCGGTTCCGGATCAGGTTAAGTACTCTTAAAACCTCTGTTTGTGCGGCCACTCCCTGTGCTTCGTTCAGTGCTTCTGCATAATTCAACAATACTTCTGCATATCTGAATATAATCCATGGTTTACGCACGTTGTTGTTCGAACTTGAATTCCAAACAGCTGCATCGGCCACAAATTTACGCATGTAGTAACCTGTTTTAGTTGCATTTACATTGGTACCGATACCATCTTTTCCGCCGGTAAAAATATCGACTGTTTTATTTTTAAAGGTCGAACCAT
>JASLGV010000142.1 GCA_030149995.1 Pedobacter sp. | reverse complement strand
TGAGCGGAGAGCAACCAATTGCTGTACTTTTGGAAGGGTATCACGAAAAATAAATTTCGATCTTTCCAGGGTTCCAAATAAATTGGAAACTGCCGGAAAGGGACTTCCCTTTACCTTTTCAAATAAAATTGCCGGTCCGTTGTTTTCAAATACCCTTAAATGGATGGCTGCCATTTCCAGGTATGGATCTACTTCTTCTTTAATTCTTATTAGATGACCATGTTTTTCAAGGTCGGAAACGCATGCTGCTAAACTTTTATATGCCATTTTCCAAAGATAGATATTTAGCTTTTTTATAAAACATAAAAAAGCCCCTGGCACATCAGATTCAACAAATCTTTTACACCAGGGGCATGTTTTTTATAGATAAACTATTTTTTGCCTGCGAATGAACGCAGCATCCAGGTATTTTTTTCTTTAAACTGCATAAAACGGTTCACCATATCGTTTGAACCATCATCTCCTGCTTTATCTGTTTCTTCCAGTAAAGTGCGTTCCAGTTCAATTAACGTTGCCATATCTTCCAGGATGGCATCAACCATGTCCAGATCTTTTAATCCGATGGTGTTAATTTCCTTAATGGAAGATTCTGAAATATAATCGGCAAAACGACTATGTGGTGGTTTTCCAAGGGTTAAAACACGCTCTGCAATTTCATCAATGGTTAATTGTGCATTGGTGTATAACTCTTCAAACTTTACATGTAAAGTAAAAAAATTCTGGCCTTTAATATTCCAGTGGCATCCTCTCAATTTTTGATAATGAATATGATAATTGGCCAGATACTCATTTAAAAGATCAACAACTGGTTTTACTTCTTTTTCTTTCAGGCTTATTTCTTTAGCGTCCATTTTCTATAAATTTATTACGGTTTTACAACAAACCAAATCTATAAAAGTTTTAAGCTAAATTCATTATTTAAACAATACCTTATTTATCTGTTCGTTATAGATGGGTAATGGCAAAAAGCCTGATTTTATAAACATTTGTTTATCAGCAAAATGAGCCCAAAGCTATATTTAATTTCAATTATTGAATCACGATCCTGCCCTTTACCTGTTTATATGGTTAATAATATTATTCGTATAATTGCTATCCCTAAATTAATTTTTAATAAAATAAATGTATAAGATATATATCACTGCTGCCCTGCTGTTTGCCATTAATATTGCAAACGGAAAAACGAATGCAGCGAGAGACTCTATCGGAGTTGAGAACAATAACGGCAAGAAACTCATTATTCATCAGACGGTTGCTAAAGACACCTATTACTCTATCGGCCGACGTTATAATGTACCACCTAAAGACATCATGTCTTTTAACGACAACAAATACCTGCAAGTAGGTGCCATTATTAAAGTTCCAACCAATATTCCTTTTAATGGTCCGGCTAACCAGACAACAGCTACCAGTACCAATACAGGCGAGCATGTTGTACAGCCTAAGGAAAACTTAAATATGCTGGCCGAAAAATATGGCACCACCATTAATGAGATAAAGGCTTTAAACAACCTGAGTACAAATAACCTGAGCATTGGACAGGTTTTAAAAATCCCTGCAAAAAACGATCAGACTGTCAAAAACAACGTTTCAGCACCTAAAACAGAAGAAAGCCCACGCAATACAGAATCAACACTGATTGAACACACCGTACAGCCTAAAGAGTTTTTAAATAAAATTGCCGAAAAATACGGAACAACAGTCGAGGAAATTAAAAGGGTGAATAATTTTTCTTCCAGCAACCTGCGCATCGGTCAGGTTATTAAAGTTCCGGCAACTAAAAATGTTGACCAGGAGGGCGTAACAGATCATACCAGAGAGGCAGCGGTACAGGTAGCTAAAAAAGAAATTCCTTCTACTTATACGGTTAAAGCTGGAGAAACCATTTTCAGCATTGCACAGCAATATGGAATTACAGCTTATCAAATCAGAAAATTAAATAACCTGCCCGATAATGAGTTAAAAACCGGCCAGGTTTTAAAAATTTCTTCTGAGGGAATTGTAACCGATATTCCGGTTGCTGTACAAAAAGAGGTAACGCCACCAAAGGAGAACCCGGCACCTGTAGTTGTAGCAAAAGAAAACCCGCTACCTGCTGTAAAACAGAGCAACGAAAATTTTTTACACACCGTAGTAGCAGGCGAAACCATTTTCAGTATAGCCAAAAAATACAGCTTAACGGCTTATCAAATCAGGATGGCCAATAACATGACCGAAAACAACATTACCGTTGGTCAGAAGCTTGTGATTCCTAAGCCGGCAGAACCTAAATCTGTTAATGAAGCTTCGAGGTTGGAACAGGAAGAAAACCCTGATAGTACATCAGTTAGAGATCCAAAACTTAAAGGCGATCCAAGTCGTTACGGCTTAAGTCAGATCGAAGAAAAAGGTACAGCTGTATGGATTTCAGATGCAGATTTAGATGCTTCAAAAATGCTTGTTTTACACCGTACGGCACCAATCGGGCGTGTAATAAAAATTACCAACCCGATGACCAACCGCTCTACTTTTGCAAAGGTTGTTGGTAAATTTACAG
>JASLGV010000108.1 GCA_030149995.1 Pedobacter sp. | reverse complement strand
AGAATGTGATAACCTATACAAGGCACTTTAAAGTGAGGCGAAATAATGGGCTCAATCTCTACCAGATCGCCAATCACTTCTACCAGGCCCATGGCAACTGCATTCATTTTAGATGTGGGTAATACGGCCTGTAACTTAAAGAAGTTCGTTCTTCTGGTGGGAAAGAACAGGGCATTCAGTATAAATAAAACCGGGATGATAATCAGCAACAAAGAGAGCTTGTTGATGACAAAGAGAAAAAAAACAAGAGTAATAATACCCAGGCAGCCTATACCATTTCTGATCCGTTTTATCATTGGCTGTTTAGGCGTCTGATATTGCTGGTTAAAGCTTTTTTCTGCTGCACGGTCTGTTTTACCTTTTTGTATGGACGAAGTAATGATGCCAATGATACCGCATAAAAATACCGATAAAAATAAAATGACCAGGACCACCGCGGCGTAACCAGGTTTTACCAGGTAAGCTATGCCAATTAGCAATGGATCTGTTAAAAAGAAAATCCATTTTGGTTTCAGGTTTATTTCAAACAAGGCCCTGAAAATGATGGTATGAAATAACGCAATACCAAGGCTAAAGAGCATCAGGAAAATAAGTAAAGGCGTCGATATTTCCTGGTTGATTAGGGTATGTAAAAATTCGTTCATGGAGGGGTATAGTTAAGAACGGAATATAACATCCACTTCCAGAGAAAACAGTTTCCTGATGTTGGCACGCTGCTGGTCGTTTATTGGATTGTTCGATAAAATCAGGGTAGATAATTGTTTTAAAAATCTGATTTCAGCAGGCAGTTCGGTAATTTGATTATTACTGAGGTTTAATGTTTTTAAATTTTTATACTTTAACACTTCTCCTGGTAATTTGGTTAAATTTTGGTTGGATAAATCTAAAGAATATACAAACTCCGCATTTAAATCTGCCTGATCTATATTTTTATAATCTGTTTCGGCGGCTTTGATTGCATTTTTATCTTTTATAAAGAAACCAACTACAGCAAGGGTAAGCACGGCAACGAAGGTAATGCAAATCATAACAGCCCATGCAGGCGCATCATCTTTTTGATGGGTAAAGAAACGCAGGTATATAAAGTATACCATTCCACCATATAGAACCAAAAATAATCCGCCAAAGATAACCACGAAAATTTTAATCACGATACGCCACAGCAGCTTGTAATTTTTACTTCGCGTTATGTAAAGGGCTGTAGAAATAACGATGATCCAAAAAATACCCACACCGGTTTTTAATGGGAGGGAACCGTTTTCTAAGAACGACAGGCTAATGGTTACAGGAAATAATAAAATGAAATTAACGATTACAGCAGCTATACCAATGGTTAAACAACCGGCTTTTTTCGTCGAGTTTTTAGTTACCCACCTATAAGCAACAAAACAGGAGAACAGCACCGTTGCAATTAATACATAGGCTGCTGGCATCACTTTGGCTAATAAAAAGTTTACAGGCATCCGGTTATTTTAGTTTGTTGATACGAACATTTAAACAAAAAAAAGGTGATGCTGTTTGGCACTCCTTTAATTATATAAAAAATTGTTTTGCAAAAAATACACTTTAAGCTATCAATTCAAATGTCTTTGTTGCAGGTATATTCCGATCCATACACCCAAAGGTTTATTGTAATTAATATAGGATTTCCGGCATCTATGTTTTTAGTTTATCCGTTAAATAATTTATTGCGCTTTATTTCTTTACCCTGCCTGAGTTTTAGCGCATGATAAATTGTTGGTACATCATTGGTCCAGGTTTTAAGGGTAAAAATAATAGCTGTAATCTCTAATCTGGTAAGGAGCCCAATCCATAAGCAAAATTGAAACAGAATGATTGATTCGCAATGAACAATGGTTTCAATTAAAGTGGCAAATAGAAACAGCGTCCAGATTTTTGCGCCGATTGAGTATGTGGCAATTTCCTTTTTAAATTTTACATAGCTAACGATGTAAGTCATCACTTCAAAGGCCAGCAACAGAATTAGCTTTGTGGCATTGATCTTAAAGAAATCGGGGCATTGAATATAAGTTGCAATGGCTACAGAGATAAAGAAAATTTGATCGATGCTTGAATCTAAGCGCCTGATTTTTTCGGAGGAAATATTAAGCTTTCGGGCAATAATCCCATCAAAGATATCTGTGAGCAATCCTGTAGACAACAATATTACGGCCCAAAACCGATATTGTTCAATGTGTAATGTGCTCAGTAAAATAATCAGGAAGCCAATAAACAACCTTGAATAAATTAAAGCAAAAGGAATATTTTTCATGAAACGAAAGGCATAAAAAAGCCTGTGATTTTAATCACAGGCTCCAGATATTTTTTATTTTAAACCAATTCGTTTTGTAAGAGATATTCTGCAATCTGAACCGCATTGGTGGCGGCACCCTTGCGCAGGTTATCGGCAACAATCCACAGGTTTAGCGCTTTTGGTGCAGACTCATCGCGGCGGATACGGCCTACAAAAACTTCGTCTTTTTCGTGTGCATCTTTAGGCATCGGATATTTAAGGTTGGCCACATCATCTACCACCACCACGCCAGGTGCTTTTTCTAAAATGTTGCGTACTTCTGCCAGATCGAAATCATTTTCAAACTCGATGTTTACAGATTCTGAGTGACCACCCATTACCGGAATACGAACAGTTGTAGCGGTAACTTTAATACTGTCGTCGCTCATAATCTTGTTCGTTTCCTTTACCATTTTCATCTCTTCCTTGGTGTAACCATTTTCGGTAAATACATCAATATGAGGCAAAACGTTTAAATCAATTTCATAAGGATAGGCTTTAGGGCCATCAACGCCGTTACGTTCATTCATTAACTGATCTACTGCTTTTACACCTGTACCGGTTACAGATTGGTAAGTAGAAACCACAACACGCTTAATTTTATATTTATCATGCAAAGGTTTTAATACCACCACCATCTGAATGGTAGAACAGTTTGGGTTGGCAATAATTTTATTATCAATAGAAAGCTCGTGTGCATTTACTTCCGGTACAATTAACTTAATGGAAGGATCCATGCGCCAGGCAGAAGAGTTATCAATCACAGTGGTTCCTGCTTCTTTGAAACGGGGCGCATGTTCTAATGAAGTAGTTCCTCCGGCAGAGAATAAAGCAATGTCTGGTTTCATGCCAATGGCAGTATCCATGCTAACGATTGGGAACTTCTTACCCTTAAAAGTAATTTCCTTACCAACGCTCTTTTCTGATGCTACGGGAATTAACTCTGTTAAAGGGAAATTTCTTTCCTCCAATACTTTTAACATGACAGTGCCCACCAATCCGGTTGCACCTACTACTGCTACTTTCATTTTTTAATTTTTGTTTTGTATATTAGTAAACATTTGATATAAGCCCAAATATGGTAAAAATTATGCTTATATCCCTATTGTTACTTCCTAAATTTACATTTTCCCAGATAATAGACAATTTTAGTGATGGCGATTTTACCAGAAATCCGGCATGGACGGGTGATGTCAACTATTTTCTGGTTAATAAACAGTTTCAGCTACAGTCGAATGGGCCAAATCTGGCCAATCAGATTATCAGTTTATCAACGGCTTCAGATTTTTCGTTAAATACCAGCTGGACTTTCTTTCTACAGCTTAACTTCGATCCAACAGCAACCAATTATGTGCGTATTTATTTAACTTCAGATCAGGAAGATCTGAAAGGAGCCTTAAACGGATATTTTGTACAAATTGGAGAAGCGGGCAGTACCGATGCTTTTAATCTTTACCGCCAAAAAGGAACGGCAACTACGCGGATTATAGCAGGGCCTCAAAAAAACAGGGCGCAGGCAAATGTAGTAAAGGCAAAAATTAAGGTAACACGCAATGCAGCAGGCAACTGGCAACTGTTTACCGATACAGATGATGGCCGTCAATACCAGTTGGAAGGTGCGGTACAGGACAATACATTTATCAGCAGTAAATTTATGGGGGTATACTGCCGGTATGCAACGGCCTCAAGATATAATCAGTTTATTTTTGGCGATTTTTATATCGATGAGCTGGTGCCCGATCTGGCTCCACCGAAACTTACAGCTGTTAAAGTAATCGACTCCTTAAATCTTGAGGCTCATTTTTCTAAACCACCCGATGAACATTCTGCTTTATCCATATTAAATTACACCCTATCTAAGGGATATGGATCTCCGGTAGAAATATTAAAGGGAAATGTTTCGACAATTTACCAAATCCGGTATTTAATACCTTTTGAAAGCGGTCATTATACATTTTCTGCTTACCGCATACGGGATAAAAAGCAGCAGGAGGCGGATAGCAGTGCAATTGAATTCTTTTATGTAAAACCTTACCGAACACAATATGGTGATCTGGTCATTAACGAGATTATGGCCAACCCAACGGGAAGTCCTGGTTTACCACAGAAAAAATTTGTCGAAATCTGGAACACGACCGATCGTTACATTTTAACCAATGGATTTAAATTTTCAAATCCTACAACCCAGGGTACACTTGGAGCAGATACGCTCAAGCCTAAAGAGTACCTTATCTTGTGTGCCAAAGCAGATACCAGTTTATTTAAGCCTTATGGGAAAACGCTTGGTTTGTCGCCATGGCCCGCAGTAAATATAAGTAAAGATGTTCTTACCTTAAGCAATGCCGAAGGAACAATCCTAAACCAGGTCAATTACGCTGATAGCTGGTATCAGGATGCTTTGAAGAAAAAAGGTGGGTACAGCCTGGAGTTAATTGATCCAGAAAGTTATTGCAGGGGCATGCAGAATTGGGCTGGCTCGAACCATACAGCGGGCGGTACGCCCGGACGCGAAAACTCGATCTACCGAACACAGGTCAGCTCAACAGCTCCGCACCTGCTCAGTGCAGCTGTAACAGACAGCGTAACAATACAACTAAAATTTTCAAAGCCAATAGATAGCCTTTCTTTAACGAATACGGCGAATTACCGTATTAATAATGGGATAGGACAGCCATTGCAGGCCCTGGCAGGCGCTCCTTTATTTGAAACCGTCAACCTAAAATACAAAGCGGTTTTACCTACAGGGATGGAGAGTGAACTTAAAGTGAGCAACCTGCACGATTGTGCCGGCAATCTGATCGATGAAAAGGGAAGTACTGCAAAAATTTTTATTGCGAAAAAGCCGGTCAAAAATGATCTCTTAATCTCAGAGGTTTTGTTTAATCCAAAGAATAAAGGAGCAGATTTTGTAGAAGTATATAACGCAACAGGCCATGTACTGGATTTGAAAGATTTGCAGCTGGCCAATGTTAATACAACAGGTAATACGGCCAATGTCAAAGTAGTTTCTACTCAAAGTGTACTGATCCAGCCGGGTTCTTACTGGGTTTTAACCAACAATCCGGCTAATATTAAAGAGAATTATGACGTGCAAAACCCGGAGCATTTTGTTCAGCTAAGCAGTATGCCTGCCTATGCGAACACCAAAGGCAGTGTTATCTTGCTGAGCAACGGCGTACAAATAGATCGTTTCGATTACACGGAAAAGATGCACATGGCCCTGCTAAAAGATGCACATGGTGTATCCTTGGAGCGTGTTTCTTTTGAACGACCAACCAACGAGGCTGGTAATTTTAAATCTGCAGCGGCTTCTGCTGGTTTTGCAACACCCACTTATGCCAATTCGCAAACACTGGTTCATGGTGCTGATTATGTACAATTGCTTTCTAAAACCTTTTCGCCCGATCTGGATGGTTTTGAAGATGAACTGCTGGTTGATTATCAGTTTAACGGTGGAGTTGCGTTGGCTACCATCAACATTTATACGGACAAGGGCGTGTTGGTACGCAGGCTTTTAAAGAACCAGAGTATTGCCCATAAAGGTCGTTTTTCCTGGGACGGGCTGAACGATGGCGGACAACTTTGCCGACCAGGTATTTACGTGCTTGTTTTTGATGTTTTTGACCTGAACGGAAAAACCAAACGATATAAAAATGCTTGTGTACTGGCTGTAAAGCTGAATTAAATCAAATGTGATTAATAGAATACTTCCCGTTGATTAAAAAATATTATCGGATAGTCTTTAAAATTAAACTATCCGATAATAAGAGAGTTATATTAAATTTGCTTTAATATAGGCACAACTTTCTTTAACCGATTCTAATGGATTGGGTTTGTAATTGGTTTCGTGTTCTACGAAGAAATGTTTCATGCCAGATAGTTTTGCATTGGCAAAAATGGTTTTAAAATCTATAGAACCCGTTCCAACTTCAGCATTAAGCGCTGGATTTGTCTTGTCCATATCTTTAACATGCCACATGGTGAAACGTCCCGGGTTGTCTTTAAATAATTTAATCGGATCGTTACCTGAGCGTACCACCCAATACAAATCCAGTTCAAAATCAACCAATTTTGGATCGGTGTTTTTTAGCAGGATTTCATAGCCTGTTGTATTTCCGAATTTATCGAATTCAAAGTTATGGTTGTGGTAAGCAAGTTTTAAACCGGCC
>JASLGV010000094.1 GCA_030149995.1 Pedobacter sp. | reverse complement strand
AAATTTACGGTAATAATAAATCATTCCCTTGATCTATCTTTTTTAAATGATAATAGAAACAGAACATAGCTTAGGCAATACTGCGCTTGTTTTTCTACACCGAACCCGCATCCGCTCTCAGGTTGTGTATATTGTAACCTTGCTGGCCACGGTACTGGCGCTGGCAGCGCTTCCTTTTATTTATACGACAATTAGTGTAAAAGGTACTGGCATTTTATTAAATGCCAGCCGAGAGGCAGTGCTCCCGGTGCCAACCGGCGGCTGGCTGGTTTCAATTAAACAGACGCAAAATCAACGCAAGGAAGAACCGGTTAAGGAACCATCTATACCGGCAGAGGAAGAACAGATCCATCATTTAAATCCTTTGCAGGAGAAAGCCGCAATTCGGGCAGAAATACAGTCTGATGCTACCGGTAAATTAACCGCCAGCTGTTATGTTAAGCCATCGGATATTGGCTTTATTCAAAAAGGACAGCAGGTTCGCCTGCGTATAGATGCCTTTAACTATAAACATTGGGGTACATTGAGCGGCCGGGTAACCGCAATCTCTGATGAACTGACTGTACGCGATCAGCAGAGCTTTGTAGAGGTGCGCTGCCAGTTGGATGCCAATCATCTGCAACTTAAAAACGGTTATAAAGCAACCCTTAAAAAAGGCATGACTTTTACGGCTGCTTTTGTACTGGCCAGGAGAAGTTTGTATGAGCTGTTATCTGATAAAATAGAAAACTGGGTAAATCCGGTTTTAAGCAACGAATAAAGGGGCTGATTTCAGGTTAACGAAGGCTGTATCTGTTTTATCAACCGTCAAATATACATTCGTTTTGCCCTTTTGGATTGACCAGGATATGTCGTATAAAATAAAACAACACGATGCAAACGATTGTGGCGCTGCCTGCCTGGCATCGGCAGCGGCTTTTTATAAACTCAAATTACCGGTTGCACGTATCCGGCAGTTTGCCGGTACAGATAAGCAGGGAACCAATGTGCTGGGATTGGTAGAGGCGGCTAAAAAACTGGGTTTTGAAGCCAGGGGGGTACGTGCTTCGGCCAAGGAACTATCGAACATCCCTTTACCGGCCATAGCCCATGTAGCCATGGGAAACCAACAGCATTATGTGGTTATTTATAAAGTTACAGACCGCAATGTAGAGATTATGGACCCGGCCGGTGGCCAGATGAAACGAATGGCTTTTGCTGATTTTACCACCATCTGGACAGGTGTGTTGGTGCTGTTGCAACCAGATCCGTTTTTCACCAGCCGGAATGAGAAGGTTTCAAATACCCTTCGTTTCTGGCAGCTTATACAACCCCATAAAAGTATTTTGATACAGGCCCTGTTTGGTGCTTTTATCTACACACTGCTGGGACTTTCAACCTCTGTTTTTGTACAGAAAATAACCGATCATGTACTGGTAGATGGTAACCGGAACCTGTTGCAGTTGATGAGTGTTTTGATGATCGGCCTTTTGCTCTTACAAACTTTTATTGGTACGGTTAAAACCATTTTTACCATGCGCACCGGACAACAGATCGATGCCCGTCTTATTTTAGGCTACTATAAACACCTGTTAAAATTACCGCAATCATTTTTCGATACCATGCGCGTGGGCGAAATTATTTCGAGAATTAACGATGCGGTTAAAATCAGGACGTTTATCAATGATGTGTCTGTTAACCTGGTGGTTAATGTTTTTATTGTGGTGTTGTCTTTCGCCCTGATGTTTGGTTATTATCCAAAACTGGCCCTGCTGATGCTGGCAGTTATTCCTTTGTACATGGCTGTTTATTTTGTGGTAAACCTGCTTCACCGCAAAGTACAACGGAAACTGATGGAGGATGGAGCCGAACTGGAATCGCAGCTGGTAGAGAGTTTACAGTTTATGGGTACCATTAAGCGCTTTGGATTGGAATCATTTACACATTTAAAAACCGAAACGAGGTTTATCCAGTTGCTTAGAACAGCTTATAAATCGGGTCTTAATACAGTTTTTTCGGGTACTTCTGCGGAGATTATTTCACAGCTGTGGACCATTTTATTGTTGTGGATGGGGGCGGGTTATGTGCTGGACCAGGAAATTACAGCCGGCGAGCTTTTTTCTTTTTATGTGCTTGCAGGTTATTTTACGGCTCCTGTAGCTTCGCTGATTGGTGCCAATAAGGTTATGCAGGATGCGCTGATTGCTGCCGACAGGTTATTTGAAATTATGGATCTGGAGGTAGAAAGCCAGAATGAAGGTATCCATTTAACCGCTGCGGAAGCAGGTGACATCCGTTTTGAAGCTGTTACATTCCGATATGGTACACGGGTACCCGTTTTCGAAAACCTCAATCTACACATTAAAAAAGGAAGCTTTACGGCATTTGTAGGTGAAAGTGGCTGTGGTAAATCGACCCTGATGGCTTTGCTGCAACATGTATATCCCATCCAGGCTGGTAGCATCCGGATTGGTGAATATGCGCTTACCTACCTCCATAAAAATACCGTACGCAGTTTTGTTGCATCTGTACCACAACAAATAGACCTGTTTGCCGGAAATGTAATTGATAACATTGCCATTGGCGAAGAGGCACCTGATATGCAGCACATTGTAGACATGTGTACGGCTTTGGGCATTTTGCCATTTATTGAAAACCTGCCCGATGGTTTTTATACCTACTTGGGCGAAAACGGTGCCACGCTATCCGGTGGACAAAAACAACGCATTGCCATTGCCCGGGCCCTTTACCGCAAGCCCGAAATTTTAATTTTAGATGAGGCAACCTCTGCACTGGACTATGCTGCTGCTCAATATGTACAGCGGGCTGTTAACCTGCTGCGTACACAAGGTAAAACCATAATGGTGGTGGCACACCAGTTAAGTACCGTTCGTAAGGCCGATCAAATTGTGGTGCTGCACCAGGGCAAAGTTGTTGAAGCAGGTAAACACGAGGAACTGATTGCACTGAATGGTCATTACCATCAGATGTGGCAACAGCAATCGGGTAACGATTAATTGTTGCAGCAGTGTAGGCACATCGTACCAATTGACCATGTATTGTTTTGCTGTTTAGATCCTTCCTTTGTTAGGATACGTTTTTTATTTGCCTCATAGAAGGCGGGGCTTACTCGTTTTTCACTATTTGTTTGTATTTACAGCAACATTTCGGCAGTCGTCTTGGTTTTATAAACATTTAGCCGGTTCCGTGGCCATCTCTCAAAAGACCATTTTTCAGGATACCGATGGGGGGATTCAGACCTGAGCTAATGTATAGCGTATATTATTTAGAACACCTGAACACACAGCCACTAAACCAGGTTGTTGTGCTTCCTTGTGCCCAGAAAGACAGGTTTTTTTAAAACGAAGTATACTGCTTAGGGCAGGCACGACAAAGGGTGTATATTATTTAGAGCGGATAAATGACGGAGCGCTCAACAGCTAAACCAGGTTACCATCTTTCGCCCGCTTAGAAGGATCGTTTTACAGCCCATAATTTTTGGGGTTACTACTCCCTGCAACTGCTCACGGTGTAAGAGTAGTAAAGAATCTTACCTGAAAGTGGTTTAATCCGCATATTTTATTATAGTTAATGGAGAATTTTTTGAACACCTTGAAGATTAACGAACAGCAACTGATGCCTAAATACCAGCAGTTGGCCGATTCTATTATAGATGGGTTGGAGCAAGGTGTGTTAAAGAAAAATGATTCTCTTCCTTCCATTCATGAACTGGCCATTGCCTTAAATATTTCAAAAAATACAGTAGAAAAAGCTTATAACCGCTTGAAACGGGCGGGACTTGTTAACTCTTTTAGGGGGAAAGGATATTTTATTAAATATGAGAGCATGGTTTATGAAACCTATTGAGTTCTCCGCATGGCCTAAGCGCAAAAAATAATATGTATGAAAAAAGACGCAAAAGCATTTCTGATCCTTTTTAAGCAATATGCCAATCATCAGATTGACAAGCCCGGATTTGATTTATTGTTTGGATACATCAAAAAATCGGGAACAGATGCATTGGAACCGGCCATGGATGAAGATTGGGCAACGATGGATATGGATTTTCCACTCGGTACCGAACAAAGCGATGCACTCTATCAGCGGATAGTTTCAGATGGACGGTTTCGGAAAACAACCGATACAATAAAAAAAAAAAATAGAATCCTGAGCTGGTGGCGCTATTCGGCAGCGGCAGCATTGCTGCTGATAATTGCCGGTTTTTTTTTCTACCAATACCGTAAACCAAACGCTGTAGAACCGATGGCACAGCGTTATGCAGATGATGTTGCCCCCGGTGGGCATCAGGCCATTCTGCGGGTTGGAGACGGAGCCGCTCACCAGCTGGAAAATACACAAACCGGGATAGAAGTTGGAAATGGAAAGATATTGTATGCAAATGGGAGCAGCTTACCAATAGAAAGCACTTTAGGCAAGCAGGCACTTAGTCTGCAAACACCTAAGGGAGGTATTTACCAGCTTACCCTGCCGGATGGCAGCCGGGTATGGCTTAATGCAGCTTCTGAACTGAAATTCCCGTCGAGCTTTAGAGGCGAAAAAGAACGAAAGGTGGTGCTGAGTGGAGAGGCTTATTTTGAAGTTGCTAAAAATGCTGCACAACCTTTTATAGTTGTGTTTGCAAACCAGGAGGCCCGTGTGTTGGGGACTCATTTTAACATCAGCAGTTATGCCGATGAAAATACCCGGCGTACCAGTTTACTGGAAGGGGCTTTAGCGGTAAGCAACACCGGCAGAGGGGAAGGGAACCAAAGTGTGGTGTTAAAACCCGGGCAGCAAGCCGTTAGCGGTTTAGCAGGTGGCTTGAGCATACAGCCTGTAAACGGAACCGATGCCATTGCCTGGAAAGATGGCTTGTTTGTATTTGAGAACGAGAAACTCGAAAGCATTATGCGCAAAATTGCCCGCTGGTATAATGTAGAAGTGGTATTTGATGGCCATACTTCTACCGAAGGATTTGACGGTACCATTTCGCGCTTTGAAAATGTGAGCGAAGTGTTAAAAATGCTGGAACTGACCGAACTGGTGCACTTTAAAATTGAAGGCAGAAAAATTACCGTGATGCGGTAAAACAAAAATATATTTTATAAAAAAGAATCTACTTTACTTAACCAACCAAATCAACCAACAAGAACCAAACAACTATGAAGAAGAAAAAAGGTGCGGGCTAAGGGCTTGCTTACAGGAGAGTTGTTGAAAAAGAAAGTCCGGGAGTGCTCGTAACACCACCGGACCTGATCCGGGCATCTCTTCAATTTATTTGCAACAAATTATTTCATCACCCAAATCAAGACAAATGTATAAAATTTATACTAAATACTTTCGTATGCCCTCCGCTTACGGAAAAAAGCAAAGGATACTTATGAGAATTCATTTGATTATGGTCCTTTTTATCGGTTTTCTGCTGCAGGTGAATGCAAAAAGTTCGGCACAAAAAGTAAGCCTGAACTATACAGACGCCTCGCTGAAGGAAATTATTGCGACTTTAAGCAAGCAAACCGGCTTCAGGTTTTTATATACCCGCGAAATGCTGGCAGAAGCCAGACCGGTTAGCATCCAGGCAGAAAATGTACCGCTTAAAACGGTACTGAATGAAATTTTTAAATCCCAGCCGCTAAATTATACGCTCAATAACGAGGCCGTGGTACTCAAAAGAAAGGAGTTACCGCTTTTAGCCGAGCTGAACCAGTTTTTTATGCGCGATTCCCTTCTCTTTAAAGGGAAAGTTTTAGATGAGAAAGGCAATCCTTTACCTGGCGCCACCATTAAACTAAAAGGTGGCACAAAAGCTTCTATTTCCAACTCAAACGGCTATTTCGAGCGTTATGGTACCCCAAAAGGTACTTTACTGGTGTCTTACCTGGGCTACCAGATAAGCGAAATCAGTTTAGCTGGCCGCAACCCCAGCGAACCGCTAAGCATCCGCTTAAGCCCGGGGCAAAGTGTGTTAAACGAAGTAACCATTGCCAGTACCGGTTACCAGGACATACCCAAAGAGCGCGCTACGGGTTCTTTTGAGGTGATTACAGCGAAGCAGTTGGAGCACAGCAGTGATCCAAGTTTGCTGCAAAGATTACAAGGTATTACCACGAGTCTGGATTTTAGAAATGATTTGCAAAACACAAATCTAAGTAGCATTAATCCTGGTGATCGAACTTCTGCCCTCACTAATCTAACCATTCGGGGTAAAAATACCTTGAATAACCAGGTGATTAGTGGCCAATCTTTCAAAGTAAATAACAGTGGTGTACCATTGGTGGTTGTGGATGGCATTGCCGATGCGATTGATATTGAAAAAATTGATCCCACCGATGTAGAAAGCATCACCATTTTAAAGGATGCAGCTGCGGCTTCCATCTGGGGAGCCAGGGCGAGTAACGGGGTGATTGTAATCAAAACAAAACATGGTGGTTTTAATCAGCCTACGAGGGTTTCTTTTAATATCAATTACAACGTGGCCGATAAGCTGGATCTTTTTTATAAAAAGAAAATGAGTGTGTCTGATTTTGTAGATGCCCAGGTATATGCCAACCAGTTTTATTATCAGAGTATTGTACCTGATCCTACCTCGGTAATCCAGGCCCAGCCTTACATGTCGCCGGTTGATGAGATCCTGAACAATTTGAAAATGAACCGGATTACGACTGCACAGGCCCAGCAGCAACTGGATGTGTTGCGGGGCAATGACATCCGGAACGATTACACCAAATACATCCTGAAAAATCCCTTTACCCAATCCTATAACCTCTCTATTGACGGGGGAACTAAAAATATTGCTTACCGCTTATCGGGCAATTACAGCAACTCGCAGAGTGGTACGGTTAACGAAAACTCGGACCGTTATACTCTTGGATACAATCTGAGTGCTAAACCCCTCAAAAACTTATCTCTAAATGCGGGTATCAATCTGAATCACGGGGATGCCAGAAGCCAGGCACCCAATAGTCGAATAAGTGCGTCGAATTTTAGTGTACCTTTTTATCCCTATGTACGTCTGGCAGATG
>JASLGV010000073.1 GCA_030149995.1 Pedobacter sp. | reverse complement strand
AGCAGGGCGGCCATGCAGATACAATCTTTTAAGGTAATGCTTTTGTAAAAAAACATACTTCCCTGATTTCAAATTTAAGTAGTATTTCTCCATATTGGAAAATATTTTCTGCAGAACCGCCTCAAGGGGTGTTTCTTTTTGAAGAATCTGCCACATGGAAATTGCTTTAACCTGGATGTCTGGCGCAAATGCCTCCTGATTAATGTTCAGGCCAATGCCAATTACAGACGATTTCAGAAAATGACCTGTCAGTATGTTTTCAATCAGAATACCACCCATTTTCTTTCCTTTATAATAAAGATCGTTGGGCCATTTCACCTCAACGGGATCCTCTAAAAATTCGCCAAGCGCATCGCTTACAGCTAAACTAACCGCTATATTGAGGTAAAATTGTTTATCAGAAGGTAAAAAAACCGGCTTTAAAAAGATGCTTGTGCTGATGTTTTTTCCGGGCGCGGTCTGCCATACACTTTCCTTTTGCCCGCGTCCGGCAAATTGATAGTCTGCCATAATTACAGTCCCTTCGGCTAATGGCTCGGAATTTGAAGCTAAACTCTTTAAAAAGTTATTAGTAGAATCAACCTCTTTTAATTTGATGAAATTTTGACCAACAAATAGTGTTGAAAAAGTGTTATTTTGCAAGTGTTGAATTTATAGTAATAGTTTTTTCAAAATAAAGCATTTTAATGGTAAAAAAGAAAATAGTAAATCTTTCTACTTATCTTTCCGAATTGGCCGTACAAGGCGTACAGGAAAAAAAGGGAGAAGACATCGTACGGTTAGATCTTAGAAATATTCATACATCAGTAGCAGATTTTTTCATCATCTGCAGTGCCAATTCCGGAACACAGGTAAAAGCCATTGCAGATAGTGTTGAAAAAGAAATCTATAAACATACACAAACAGATCCGAGACATAAAGAAGGCTTTGAGAGTGCCGACTGGATCATTCTGGACTATTTTGATGTGGTTGTACATATTTTTAAAACCGAGAAGCGCCAGTTTTATGGCATAGAAGAACTATGGGGTGATGCAGAAAGCACAAATTATCAAAGCGCATAAATCCTTAACCAAATTTTGAATTAGACAGATGAACGACAATCAAAATACAAACGAAAACCAGAAAACGGGAAAGAGATTACCGAATATCCCTAAAAAGCCACAGAAGGGATCAAAGTTTAACATTTTTTGGGTGTACGCAGCCATTATTATAGCCATTATCGGTGCACAATTTTTATTTACAAGCGATGGTGGAAGAGAAATAACGTATCAGACATTTGAACAAAAAATGCTGCGCACCGGCGATGTAGATAAAATTATAGCCTACAAATCAGACGACCTGGTACGTGCAGAGGTTTATATCAAAAAAGACAGTTTAGAGAAAAAACCACAATACAAAACTTACAGAAGCAGTGGTACCTTTAATGTGAACAATGGTCCGACGGTGTATTTCAACGCCGGATCAATGGATGGCCTTGACAAGCAACTGGCCGATTCGCAGAAAGACCTGCCTCAGAACGACGCGATTACCGCACAAAAAACAAGCCGCAGCAATCCAATTGCAAGCTGGTTCTTAAGCATTATTCTTCCGGTATTGATTTTAATCGGTTTCTGGATTTTTATGATGCGTAAAATGGGTGGTGGTGCCGGCGGTGGCGGACAAATCTTCAGCATTGGAAAATCAAAGGCAACCCTTTTTGATAAGGAAAGTCAGGTAAATATTACCTTTAATGATGTTGCCGGACTGGAAGAAGCTAAAACCGAGGTAATGGAAATCGTGGATTTCCTTAAAAACCCTAAGAAATACACCAACCTGGGCGGTAAAATCCCGAAAGGAGCATTGCTTGTTGGTTCGCCGGGAACCGGAAAAACCTTACTTGCCAAAGCTGTTGCCGGCGAAGCGCAGGTTCCTTTCTTCTCGTTATCAGGATCCGATTTCGTAGAGATGTTTGTAGGGGTAGGTGCTTCGAGGGTACGCGATTTATTTAAACAAGCCAAAGACAAAGCGCCTTGTATCATCTTTATTGATGAGGTAGATGCCATTGGCCGTGCCCGTGGAAAAAACAGTGTGATGGGTGGCAACGATGAGCGCGAGAATACCTTAAACCAATTACTGGTTGAAATGGACGGATTCGGTACAGACTCGGGTATTATTATCTTAGCAGCCACCAACCGTCCGGATGTACTCGACTCAGCCTTGCTTCGTCCGGGTCGTTTCGACAGACAGATATCTATAGATAAACCGGATTTGGTTGGACGCGAGCACATTTTCAATGTACACTTAAAACCAATTAAAACCGCTGCAGAGGTTGATGCGAAAAAATTATCAGCACAAACACCAGGTTTTGCCGGAGCAGAAATTGCCAACGTTTGTAACGAAGCCGCACTTATTGCCGCCCGCAGAAACAAACAGGAAGTAGATATGCAGGATTTTCAGGATGCCATTGACCGTGTTATTGGCGGGCTTGAAAAGAAAAACAAAATCATATCTCCGGAAGAGAAACGCATCGTTGCTTATCACGAAGCTGGTCATGCCATTGCAGGCTGGTTCCTGGAGCATGCCGACCCATTGGTAAAAGTATCCATTGTACCACGCGGTGTTGCAGCCCTGGGTTATGCACAATACCTGCCTAAAGAACAGTTCTTATATACAACCGAGCAATTGATTGATGGGATGTGTATGACAATGGGCGGACGCGTTGCGGAAGACATCACTTTTGGTAAGATTTCTACAGGTGCTCAAAACGACCTGGAGCGCATTACCAAATTATCATACGCCATGGTTACCATTTATGGTATGAATAAAAATGTAGGTAACGTTTCTTTCCACGATCCGCAGAACGAGTACAACTTTAACAAGCCATATTCAGAGAAAACTTCTGAATTAATCGATCAGGAAGTTCGCAGCCTGATTGGTGATGTGTATACCAAAACCAAAGACTTGTTGATCGAAAAACAGGATGGTCTGGAAAAACTGGCTCAGAAATTACTTGAAAAAGAAATTCTGTTCCAATCGGATCTGGAAGAAATCCTGGGTAAACGCCCGTTTGATACCCGTACAACTTACGATGAATTTGTAAATGGTACCGGCGATCAGAAACCAGCTGCAGAAGGCCTTATTCACGATGGTGTTGGAGAAAATGAGATCAGCAACGACGCAACCGGATTAAACAGCGAAAACGCATAATTCGGTATGCCAATTGCATATAAAAACAATTATATATAAGTTTGAAACCTTGAACGTAAAAAATTCAAGGTTTTATTTTTTTGTTAGATGAAGGATATTACGACTGCGAAAGAAAAAATGCTCAAGAAGATCAGGAAAGCGCTTTTAGAAAAGCGTGAAAACCCTTATCCGAATTTAGAGGAAAGCCCTTTGTACAAAAAAAACAACGAAGCGCTGGAAATCTTATTTGCCGAGCAACTAACAGCTGTATCGGGTAATTTTATTTTTTGCGAGGATGGGATCGACTTTATTGAAAATATGCTTCAGCTGGCCGATCGTTTTAAATGGCGCAAAATATATTGCTGGGAACCGGAACTTCAGGATTTCCTTTCAAAATACGAGTTTCCCTTTTATCAGACAGATAAAGACTTTGAGCACGCAGAAGTCGGGATTACGCTTTGCGAGGCGCTTATCGCCCGGAATGGCAGTGTACTGGTTAGTAATCAAAGTGCCGCAGGCCGCCGCCTTAGTATTTTTCCAAACCACCACCTTGTAATTGCCCGCACCAGCCAGCTGGTATTGGATCTTAAAGATGGTTTTCAGCTGCTGAAAACTAAATACGGGAATGAAATTCCATCCATGATCAGCAACATTACCGGCCCGAGCAGAACCGCAGACATCGAAAAAACACTGGTATTGGGCGCACATGGCCCTAAAGAGCTTTTTGTATTTCTTATTGACGATTTTTCTTAAATAATTTTAAAATCTGATTTATTAATAATATTTTTATACTACATACTATTTCAGTATGCGGTATAATCATTATGAGCAAAATAATAAAGACGGTAATTACCGGAACCGGGAGCTATATTCCCCAAAATATTATTTCCGGCAATGAATTCTTAAATTCCACTTTCTTTGAAAACGGCAATCGTTTGGAAAAAGAGAATTCGGAAATTATTGATAAGTTTTCGGAAATTACAGAAATCGTAGAAAGAAGGTA
>JASLGV010000010.1 GCA_030149995.1 Pedobacter sp. | reverse complement strand
AACTGGGTTTTAAACCCACTATATACAGTCCGTATATCGTGCTGGTGGGCAAGGGGCTGGTAGATCGTTGCCACGAGATGGGCATTAAAATTATTCCCTGGACAGTGAATTCGGTAAAGGATATTAAGTATCTGATGGATTTAGGAGTAGACGGGATTCTGACCGATTACCCAAACCTAATGGGACAAATTAATAAATAAAAAAAAGCCTCAAAAACGTAGTTTTTGAGGCTTTTGAATTATATGGTATTTTTATTTGGCCTTTACGTTAATGGCTACCCGACGGTTTTGGGCTCTTCCTTCCGGTGTGCTGTTATCTGCAATCGGGAAAGCTGGTCCATATCCTTTAGGTGCTTCAAAAGCAGCTGGGTTGCCACCAAATTTTGTAACCAATGCCGCTACACTTTCGGCTCTTTTGGCAGATAAAGCGATATTGGCCGCCTCGTTGCCCGTATTATCGGTATAACCACCAAACTTGAACTTAGCATTTGGATATGCTTTGGTAATGGCCACCAGGTTTTTTAACTGTGTATTCGATACATCTGTTAAATCGCTGCTGTTGGTTTTAAAGTGAACGTTGGTAAATTCAAACCAGTTACCTTTAGCGGTATCTACCGGTGTGTTTTTATCATTTAAAAAGGCTACCAGATTGGCTTCAGTGCTGTATTTGCCCACCTTTAACTCGCCTGCATTATTCGGTAAAGTAATGGTTGTAAAATCGCCCTCATCGTAAATGAAATCTCCGTTTGGATCAACTTTCCCCTTGTGTACCGTTTCTGTTTTTTTGGTAACCGTTGTAATGGTGGTATCGTGTATGGTTTGTTCGTGATGCTCGCTTTTACCACGGCCTAAGAACCACCACAATCCCAATAAGATGATGATGATGATAATCAGGGGGAGTGTCCAGCTAAAGCTTTTAATCGGGTTTTTAGGTTCCTCATGGCTGTCATGACGATCGTGGTGTGCATGATCGTGATGTTCAATGGTATGATGCGCTGCCGGAACAGGCGGAACAACGGGTACTTCTTGAATACGTACAGGTGGTTCTTCTGTTACAGGACTGCTCACCACCGGTTCTGCAGGTAAGGCAGCAGCAAGGCCTTCATTCTGGGTGCTGAAATAACTTGTTAAATAAGAAACATCCAGTTTGTTTTCGGTTAAATGCCTGCCCAATAAACCCAGAATTGTAGGCAGGGCAATGTTGTACAATGTTGAAGCACTTGAATCTTTGATCCCCGAAAAATTTGATACTTCTTCGCCCAGGTTCTTGCCCTGTTCGCCAAATAAATCGCGGCTAATTGAATCACTTTTCTGCAGCTGTTCGGCACCTGTATCGTGATGTAAAAAACCACCGATTGCTCTCAGGATACCCGAGGCATGCTGTTCGTTTGCTAAATTTCCAATTTTAGCTGCACCATCGGCTGTGCCTGCATATTTTGAAATAAAACCAATAATGGAAGGTACAATTACACTCAAAGCTTTGGTAATACCGGACTCTTCTTCATGTAGGTTTCTGCTCGCTTCATTAATAAATTCATTATTAAAGTAGCTCTTTACTTCTTCTGATAGATTTAACGACATTTTAGTTTTTTTAAGTGAACGATATGATATTAAATGGATTTAAAGAGGAATTCTTTAATAAACATACGTAAAAATAATTTGTTTTTACTGATTATCAGTAGGTTATGTTTTGTCTTCGTTTGCTACGGTTTGTGCTGAATTTGTATAATCGAAAAGAGGACTGAATAGGAGTTGGGTAAAAAGTCGGTTTAATTGATTTAATGAAAGATTATTCGTGTATAGGAAGAAGATCGCTTACTCAAATCTGGACAGCATATCATCGGCACCAGGGTAAAAGCACGGCTGTTTTTCTTCGAAAAGAATATTAGGAGAAGTTTTTCGGGAAGAAATGGTCAGTACCTCTTAGGTGCCTGATTTTATCTGGTATAACACATCAGCCTTACTTACAAGCTGATCCTCTAATGGTTGTTAATCTGCTAACTGGTGTGCGCAGAAGAGAAGTACAATAGGAGTATAACCGAAGCACAATGCAAGTAAACGCGGGGTAAAGGCGGACTTGATGCGGGGTAAAGGCGGAGTTGATGCGGGGTAAATGCGGGGATGAGGCGGACTTGATAATAAGCCAGAAATGGGCCTGAAAGAAAAAATTAAAGTTAGAACAACGCCATTTCAATATACGAATATTATAACTCGCGAACAAAATCCGGTTTAATTTTATGCCTGGCAAGGTAAGTTTCATTCAGCACAGCAGGTAAGCACCCGATAATTTACTTCTTCTCCGGCTTAGAAAATCTGATAACCCGGGTTCGATTCGTAATTTCAGGGGCGTAGCCAATAAAAGCAATGGTGCTTACATTTCAGGGGCTGGTATTAAAATATTTAACCTGCGTTTAGAAAAGCTCGCGAATGATTTTCTCTATGGAAAGGCCTTCGGCTTCTGCACGGTAATTACGCACAATACGGTGTCGTAGAATAGGTTCAGCAATGGCCTGCACATCTTCAACATCCGGTGCATATTTTCCGGAAACAGCTGCGTGGCATTTGGCGCCTAAAACCAGAAATTGCGAAGCTCTCGGACCGGCACCCCAGCTGATGTACTTATTAATGTTTTCAGTTGCGTACTCGGTATTTGGCCGTGTTTTGGCCGCTAATTTAACCGCATATTCCAATACATGATCTGTAACGGGAATATCGCGTATTAACTTTTGGAAATATTGTATGTCTGAAGCGGTAATAATTTTTTCGAGTGAAACCTGTGTGTTGCCCGTGGTATTTTTCACAATATTCAGCTCATCTGCAAAGGCAGGATAATTTAGCTGGATATTAAACATAAAACGGTCTAACTGTGCTTCAGGTAGCGGATAAGTACCTTCCTGTTCAATGGGGTTTTGTGTAGCCAGTACAAAGAAAGGCTTTGGAAGGGTATGTGTTTGTCCGGCAGCGGTAACCGATTTTTCCTGCATGGCTTCCAGCAGGGCTGCTTGTGTTTTAGGTGGCGTACGGTTAATTTCATCCGCCAGAATAATATTGGAAAAAACAGGCCCTTTAATAAATTTAAAATGCCTGTCTTCTCCTAAAATTTCCGATCCAATAATATCACTTGGCATCAGATCGGGGGTAAATTGTATACGGTTAAAATCGAGGTCGAGTACCGAAGCAACGGTTTGAACGAGTAAGGTTTTAGCAAGGCCGGGTACACCAACCAGCAAACAATGTCCGTTACTAAATATGGCTATTAAAACAGATTTAATAATCTCATCCTGACCAATTACAACCTTGCCAATTTCGGCCTGGATTTTTTTAAAAGAATGGTGCAGGGCGTTTACGGCTTCAACTTCGTTTTTATACTGCATTTAATTATTCAGATGCTTTTGTCTTTGTCCAGAGTTTTAACTGATCGCAACTTTGAAATTCATCGTCGATTTTGATGTATGTGGTTTCTCTGCGTTTTTCAAACCACTCGCTTAAGGTACGATTTATTTTATCACTTTGTGCAGCATCCCTGATTTTTGGAAAATCCTGAGCCATGTTTGCCTTGTGCGGCGGTATTTTAGATTTCAGGTATAAAATTCTGTAACCTTCTTTTCCTTCAGGCGAGGTAAACAGGTTAGGCTGAGAAACTTCGCCAACTTTCATGGTATCGATTACCAGGAATACAGACGGATCTAATTTATCCACCGGAATGAAGGTACTTCTGGCCTGCACGTTTTCTGCATTCATCATCATACCACCATTGTACTTGGTTTCTTTATTATCAGAATATAAACTTGCAGCCCCTGCAAAAGTTAGCTTCTTGTTTAAAATGTTGTTGTAAACACTGTCTGCGTGTGCCTTTAACCGCGTTAAACTTTCGGGGGTTGTTTGCGGGCGGATCAGGATATGACGGGCATGTACCTGCTCTCCACGACGTTCAATTACCTGCAGGATGTGGAAACCATGTTCAGTTTCAAATACAGGCGACATCTCGCCGGCTTTTAATTTAAAAGCCCAGGCGGTAAATTCTTTTACCATGGTACTTCTGTCGAAAAAGCCTAAATCTCCACCATCGGAGGCAGATCCGGGATCTTCAGAATAGGTTTTTGCCAGAATTCCAAAATCATCTCCGCTTTTTATCCGGTATCTTAAAGCTTCAATTTTATCGCGGAACTTCTGTTTTTCTGCTTTTGTAAGCTTGGGGTCTAAAATAATTTCACCCACTTCAACTTCTGTATTGAACTCAGGAATACTATCGCCCAGGCTTTTAAAGTATTTTTCAACTTCCAAAGGTGTTACATTGATGTTCTCGGTAATTTTTTGCTGCATTTTCTGAGCAATCAGCTCGTCTTTTACAGAAGGTCTGATCTCATCTTTATACTGAAGAACCGATTTGTTTAAGAATT
>JASLGV010000534.1 GCA_030149995.1 Pedobacter sp. | reverse complement strand
TTCGTCGACTACCGGCGACCACGTGCATGCATTGTGGTTGAGGTATAAGGCGGAAGTTGCGCCTGATGCAAAGCTGTACCTGTTCGACCTGAAAGGTTACGGGCAAGCACCGCTGCAATTGTTACGCAACGATGTTTACCTGGTAGCAGGCTGGAGCGATAAAGTTTTCGAGGTGTTAGCTGCTTTGGAAAACAGGGGCTCGGCATTGGACGCTATCAATAGTATAGAACTATAAACCAAGTATGGGGAAGCTAACGCCCCATACTTTTAAAAGAAATTAAAAAAATAAGGATGCCGTAGAAACGGGATACTTCGCGCCATTGAGGGGGTGGGCAGTGTGGTTAAACATGCTGAGGGTTCGAGTCCCTAAGCGTTCCCCCGGCCCGCGTTCGCCTGTTGCTCCTTATACAACATAAAAGAAGGTGCCGTAAATGAGCCTTACTTCGACCGGGACCTGTTGGCGGGCATAGCTACGCGCAGGTAATGAATGGCTTATTGCTCTTAGCCCTTCTTTTAAAAGAAATTGAAAATAAAAAAGGTGTCGTAAATGAGTGTTACTTCGCATTTAACGTCCAGGTCGCCGGTTCAAGTCCGGCCTTCAGCGTCTCGCTTTGCGAACGCCGTTGTAGCTCAGTTTGGTTAGAGCAGGAGCACCGCAAGGTGCATTTCACTTATTGCTTTTTACCCTTTTTTAAGAAACTAAAATATTAAGGTGCCGTAAATATGCGCTACTTCGTGTCGCCGGTTCGATCCCGGTCAGTGGAAGTAAATCCCATTGTAGCTCAGTTGGTAGAGCAGTACAAGCGCATATTGCCCATCGCCCTTAAGAAATAAAGAAGATGCCGTAGACCAGCGTTACTTCGCCTGTCACGCAAAAATCAAATGCTGGTTAATTGTAGCTCTTCTTTTAAAAGGTGCCGGAAACAGGTGTTACATCGGTTAGAACATCCGCCAAAGGCGGAAGGATGTTGGTTCAAATCCAGCCAGTGATTAATTTCACAAGTAGTTCAGTAAAAAAACACACCCGTTGCTTTTTGCCCTTTTTTATAAATATAATGAAAGATGCCGTAGGCGGGTGATACTTCGCTGGTGAAACCGCGTAAGCGGTAGGGTTCGACTCCCATAAGACACTTGCCGATTGTTGCTCTTTCATTTATATTTTGTAACCTTATATATTGAATTATGACTGAGACTATCCTTCAAAAACTGCTCGAACTGGAGCAAAATGAAAATATAAAAATACTGTATGCCTGCGAATCAGGCAGCCGGGCCTGGGGCTTTGCCTCGCCCGATAGTGACTTTGATGTTCGCTTTATATATGCCCGGCCAGTAAACGATTACCTGGGAATAGTTGAGCTGCCCGACAATGTGGGATTACCGGTTAACGAGGTGTTGGACATCGGTGGTTGGGATCTCAAAAAAGCATTAAAGCTGTTTCTGAAATCAAACAGCACATTGTATGAGTGGCTGCAATCGCCAATAGTGTACCAGGGAGATTCGCTCTTTGCTGATGATCTGCGTAAGCTGATGCCGGAATACTTTTCGTTACGTGCAGGCGCCAATCATTATCTATCAATGGCGCACAATACGTTTCGCGATGATCTGCAAACCGAACAAGCAAAATTGAAGCGTTACTTTTATGCAATTCGCCCGGCATTGGCTTGCTTGTGGATAGTTGAGAAACAATCGGTACCACCCATGGAGTTTCAACATTTAAGGGTTATGATATCAGACAATAAAGTTCAAAACACCATAGATGAACTGCTGGAAAGGAAAAAGATAGCTGATGAAAAAGCGTTGATAGCACCTGTCCCTCTACTTAACCAATGGCTAAGTAACACGCTTGACTGGTGCAAAGAGCGCATACCTGAACTTCCATCGGAAAAGAAATACCCGAATGAGTTGAATAATATCTTTAGAAAATATATCCAGCCATGACCTACGAGCAGCTCAAACAACAAAAAGAACTGATCCTGCTGGATTGTATTAGCGGCAGCACCGCTTATAACCTGAACGTAGCCAGGCCAGCTCCGATGTGGATAAGAAAGGGATATTCATTATGCCTCAACAGCAGCTATATGGTTTTGAACGGCAAGATCAGATAGCTAATAAAAGCAACGATGAGGTTTACTTTGAGATAGGCCGTTTTCTGGAATTATTGACAAAAAACAATCCTAACATACTGGAACTATTAACCACACCAAAAGAGCATGTGTTATTTCGCCACCCGTTAATGGATTTGATCAAACCGGAAGATTTCCTATCCAAACTTTGCCTGGATACATTCGCCGGATATGCGCAGACACAGATCAAGAAAGCCAGGGGCCTAAATAAAAAGATCAATAAGCCATTGGATGCTGAGCGTAAGTCGGTATTGGATTTCTGTTTTGTGATCTACAACAATGGTAGCGTCCCGTTAAAAGAATGGTTGAAGGATCATAGTTTCAATCAGGATGAATGTGGCTTGGTTAATCTCGATCATTTTAGGAATGTGTATTTACTATATCATCAAAAGCAATTGACCGATGGTCGGTTTAAGGGAGTTATATCTGGTCCTGACGCTGATGATGTGCAGTTAAGTTCTGTACCGAAAGGAATAGAACATATAGCAGTAATGAACTTTAATAAGGATAGTTATTCTATCTATTGCCGTGAACACAAAGAGTACCAGGAATGGGAGGCGAAGCGAAATGAACATCGTTATCAAAGCACAATATCACATGGCAAAAGTTATGATGCCAAAAATATGATGCACACTTTCCGGCTTTTAAACATGGCCGAAGAAATTGCGCTATATCAACAAGTGATCGTTAAACGTAATGACCGTGATTTCCTGTTGAAAATTCGCAATGGCGAGTTTGAATTTGACGATTTAATGCAATTAGTTGAAGAAAAGATGGAACATATAAAAACAGCTTATACAAAGTCTACTTTACCCGATAGACCAGATACTCATATAGCTGAAAAATTGTTGGTACAGATACGGGAAAAATTCTATGACTCCTAAAGTTAGTCGCGGATAACTTCTAACACCAACGACATCTATGCTCAGACTCGATTGGCTCTCTCAAAGATTGAAAAGAGTTCGACTTTTTAATGTGTTCGAACTAACAACGTGTTCGAACTGCTATTTTCGGGAAATCTATAGAAAAAGTCGAAATAATATGTAAAACTCTTTCAAATTAAATAACATCTGATACAAAAAAAGGTGGCATCATTAAACCAAAAAAAAACACAACCACCTCATTTTCTATAATTTAAACTTTAACATTTACTTTATCTAAGAATGTTAAGCCAGAAATTAGATCTGCTACTGTGCCCCTTCGGCTCCACTAAACCCTGAAAATCTCTAATTTTCAGGGTTTTTTCATAAATAAGGTTAAAAATTAAATCATAACGAAGTTCCTCAATAGGTTTTCCAAATGTTGTAGGTGGTTTCTTTTCCGTAAGTTCAAAATCAAAAAGCGTGTACAGAGAAATGATTGAATCAAGGTCTTCGGCCGTCTATAATTAAGAGGCCTGATAGCCTTTTTCTTTTAGAAATTGGAGATACAACTGCATCAGTTTTTTCAAAGTCCAGCCTCCTGTATAGTAAACGTCATGTTCTGTAAAGAGGCATAACCGGATTTTATTGCAGGTTAAATAAGATGAATCGCCTGCAGTTTCTATATGGCAATATACATTAGAGGAACTTCCCTTAAACATTAAACTCGCTGTTACCGATCCACCAAAACAAAAAGGATTTGACCGGTGTGGTCAAATCCTTTCCTGCTTTTACAATTCAGGCGCCGGTTTAGCCGGATCAGTTTCAATACGAGGTGGAATCAACTCATAAATAATGGGCGTTACAATCCTCGATAACAGTGTTGAGCTGATTAATCCCCCAATCAGCACAATGGCCAGTGGTGCAATGAGCGGGTTGGAAGAAATGGCAATCGGAATTAATCCGCCAATGGCCGTTAAAGAAGTAAGCACAATTGGCAGGAAACGTACCTCTCCCGCCTCGCGGATGGCCTGTTGCAAACCCATGCCCTGTTGCCGCAGCTGGTTGGTAAAATCGACCAGTAAAATGGTATTTTTCACCTCTATACCCGCCAGCGCAATCAATCCGATCACCGCCACAAAAGAAAGCGAATTGCCCGTAAGCCACAAGGCCGTTGCCGCTCCAACAATGCCTAAAGGTATTACCGACAGTACAATTAAGGTGCTCTTAAAGGTTTTAAACAATAAAATCAGTACCGCTATGAACAAGAAGACCGTAACCAGTATAATGCTCATAAATCCGCCAAAAGAATTGTTCCGCGATTCCACTTCACCACCCATTTCGTAACTGTAACCAGCCGGTAATTTCAGCTTGTTCATTTTCAAAACCACCTCATCTATTACGCGGTTTACCAGGAAACCTTCCTGCACATTCGCTTTAACAGAAACCAGGCGCTTTTTTTCCTGGTGGTTAATAATGGCCGGCGATGCTTCCAGCTGTAAGTCTGCCAGCTGACTCAGCGGAATGCTTTTTCCCTGTGCGTTGTTTACATACAGATTTCGGAAAGCATCCAATCCTGCCCGTCCCTCTTTTGTTCTGGTAAGCAATACGTTGTAACCATTTTTATTATCGTTATTATAGAACACCCCCATGCTTAAACCTGCAACCGCCAAACGTGCAGTCTGATCAATACTAAGTGTAGAAACCCCCAGTAACTGGGCTTTCTCTTTATTCACCACCAGGCGGATATCACTTTTAAGTAAGCTTACAGGATTGTTGATGTACATGGTTCCCTGCGTTTCGTGCAACAGTTTCTCTACTTGTAAAGAAAGCGTCCGTAAAGTATCCAGGTTATCGCCAAACAAACGTACCTCTACCGGCGCTACGACTGGCGGCCCCTGTTCAAAATTCTTCACCTCGATCCTGGCACCCTGGTAATGTTTCCAGCGCGTTTGTAATTTCTGAATCAGTTCGAGCTTGCTTTTTGGCGATGCATGGTCATCCATCTGGATAAACAACTGCGCAAAATCGCTCCGGTTGTTTTCGGGAATTACGTTGTAATAAATCCGCGGATTTCCCTTTCCAATGTTGGATGAAAAGTACCGAACCTCCGGCATCTGCTTTAACGCCTGTTCAATATCCTTCGTAATCGAATCCGTATACGTCAGGTTGGATTGATTAGGCGTTGTAATATTGATCAGAAACTGCGGTTTCTCTGAAGATGGGAACAAGCTGAAGCCAATTACCTTAAACAGGTATACCGAAGCACCAAACAGCAATACAGCCACGCCAATGGTCAGAAAAGGTTTCTGTAAGGCCTTATCCAAAAGTTTGGAATAACTTTTATGAATCAGGCTTTTTAAACCACGCATTAACAAGTTCCCTTCCGGATGACCGGTATGGTTTTTAAGCAAACGGCTCGATAAAAACGGGATAATGGTGAGCGATACCAGCATGGAAGCGATAACACTAAAAATAACGGCTAATGGTAACGAACGGATAAAATCGCCCGACCCTTCGGGCAAAAATACCAGTGGCATAAAAGCAATAATCAGGGTAATGGTGCAACCCACCACCGCCAGGCCAATCTGTTTGGTGGCTTTTAAAGTGGCCTCCAGGCGGGTATGCCCTTCCAGCATCCAGCGTTCTATATTTTCGACCACCACAATGCTGTCATCAACCAGTAAACCCAATGCCACCACCAAACCTACAATACTGAGCTGGTTAAGGTTAAAACCGAATAGCTGCAACAGCACAATACCAATAGCCAGCGAAAGCGGAATGGAAATCATCACCACAATGGCCGGTCTGATCCCTAAAGGCAATAAAGTAAAGGCAACCAGCATAATGGCAATGATAAAATCGGTACCCAAACCTGCCAGACGCCGGTTTACATGATCGGCCTGATCGAAATTCTGAACCAGATCAATATTGGCAGGCAGTGTTTTCTTAAACTGATCCAGTATGGGCTGGTAACTTTTCTGCGTTTTGCTGATGTTCTCCCCTTCTTTTTGTGCAGCCGTTACAAAAACTGCCCGGTGTCCGTTTAACCTTACAATGCTTTTTACCTCTTCATAACCATAGTAAACCCGGGCAATGTTCTTCAGCAGAATATTCTGACCAGCCGACGCGTACACCACCGTATTCTGGATGGCTTCCAGGGTTCTGTATTCGTTGGTAATGATGTTAAAGGTTTGATGCGCGGCATCGATGCTTCCACCCGGTATGGCGGCCATCTCGCTGCGCAAATTGCTGGTTACTGCCGATAGTGGTAAATTCATCTGCGCCATTTTCTCCAGGTCAAGTTCTACCCGTACCTGCTGTGCAGGCAAGCCCTCAATCGAAACTTTTTTAAGGGCAGGTACTTTTTCCAGTTCATCCTGAAGTTTTTCTGCATAGTATTGCAGGCGGCTTCTCGGTGCATTTTCAGAAACCAGCGCTGTTTGAAGGATGTTTACATCAGAAGGTTGCTGTTTTTGTATTTCAATGCTGTAAATATCTGCCGGTAATTCGCTGCGTTTGCTGTTTACTTCGCGCACAATTTCCTGATATTTCGAATCTACATTGCTGCTGTATTTATATTCTACGCGCAACACCGCTACCCCGTTAGAAATATTGGTTCGCACCCGCTTAATATCGTCTAAACCCGAAATGGTCTTTTCCAAAGGTGTTACCACGCGGTCTTCAATGTCCCGCGCACTCGTTCCCGGATATACAATAATAACCGAAAAAGCCGGTGCGTGCATTTCCGGGTCTTCTGAGCGCGGCATGTTAAACATGGTGGTGATCCCCAGTACAATAATCATCAGGAAAATCACCAGGGTAAACTGGCCGTTTTTTACGGCATAATCTGAGATTTTCATAATTTGGCAGCTGATTTGGAAGGTTGAATAAGGATCGGGCTGTTGTCTGTAAGATAAGCAGATCCCGAAATGATTAAAGCCGCTGCATCTTGCAGTCCATCGCTGATGGTTACCACATGGTCTTCAATACCCGCTACCGTTACTTTTACCTTATGCGCTGTTTTCTGATCGTTGGTAATAAACACGTAACCATTGCGGCCATCGCCATCGAGTAAGGCCTCGTATGGAATTTTCCAGGTACCTGTTCCGGTGCTTGCAGCAGCTGGCTGTATGCTTGCCTTTCCAAACACCCCTGCAGCAATTAAGTTACTTTTTGATGTTAGGGTAAGATAAGCTGTAAACGTTCCCGTGGCCGGATCTACGCCTTCAGATTTGCGGCTTACAAAACCACTTAAAAATTGCCCCGGTAAGGCCGCTATTTCCATCTTCGCGGCGTCGTTCAGCTTAATACTGGCCCATTCTGCATCGCTAAGCCCTACTTTTAACATCCAGTTTCCGGCATGTGCACCGTTTACCTGCAATACCGGTGTGCCGGCCGCTACTTGTTGCCCCGCATTGGCCAGTTTTTTCAATATAAATCCGTTTCGCACGGCCCTGATTTCTGAATATTTCCGGTTAAAAGCAACCAGGTTTAACTGCTGTTCTGTCAGCTGCAAAGCTGTTTTACTGTTCTGAAGCTGTTCTAAAGTAGCTACACTATCGGCATACAGATTTTTGGTACGCTGGTAATCGCGTTTGGCTTTTTCGTGGCTTAACTGTGCCTGCTGCCATTGTGCATTGATCTCGGTCAGGTTTAAGGTGGCCAGCAGCTGACCTGCTTTTACCGCATCCCCTTCTTTTACCAGAATGTTGTTGATAATTCC
>JASLGV010000530.1 GCA_030149995.1 Pedobacter sp. | reverse complement strand
AAAATGGGTGGTGGCAAACTTCAAGGAAACACAGGTTGGACATTTCAAGGCAGGCCAACCCGTAATCATAGAAGCAGATGCTTTTCCGAATGAGAAATTCAGCGGTGTAATCGAATCGCTTTCTCCAACCACGGGCTCCCGTTATTCCTTGCTCCCGCCAGACAATGCAACCGGTAATTTTGTCAAAATTATACAACGCATTCCTGTCCGGATCAAACTTACCGATACACCCGAAAAATTAGGGAAACTCTCTGCAGGAATGAATGCCAATGTTTACGTTTTAAAAGATTAAGTATGGAAGCACATAAAATTCCGGTTTTCAAATCCTGGGTGTCCGAATGGATGGCGAGGTCTGTAATATTTGCCATTCTGATGACTTGTTTGTTTGCCTTCGCCTTTTTCAGCAGTCCGGTTGCGGCAATGGGTTATTATGGTGTACAACCTACCGATATACAATATGCCATGATTGTTATTTACGGATCATGTGTAGCTTTTTTGGCTTTGGATTTTCGTATTGTAAAGTATTTTGAACCCAGGAAATACCTGGTGATGGCACTTGCCATCAATGCGGTGTGTTCGGTGATCTGTTTTCATTCTAAAGATTGGCCGCTTTTTGTTATTTGTCAGTTTGTACAAGGGATTACCTGTGCATTGATGTCGGGCATTGTCTTACAGCTCACTTTTCCAAGACTGGAATCTGCACGTGCCCGGGTAATTGGGTATAGTCTCCTGTATGGAAGTATACAAATCTCCGTTCCGTTTTATTCCATCTACTCCAGTGTGGTGCTTCATTTTTATGATTTCAACTGGATCTTTTACGGGTTCGTTGTCATGCTCATCATCCTGGCATTTGTGGTAGTGCTAACCATGAACAGCAAAGCGAGATTTACCAAAAAGATACCGCTTTACCAGGTAGATTGGCTGGGCTATGTTTTTTATGTATCTTTTATTTTCATATTGGGATACATCCTGATCTACGGACGGCAATTGGGCTGGTTCGACCATCCGTTAATTATTCTTCTGAGCCTGGGCAATTTAATCATCCTCATGCTATTTGTCGGCAGAGAATTGAAACTTAAACGCCCCTTGATTAACTTACAGATTTTCAAGGTAAAGAATTTTGTGATTGGTCTGCTTCTGCTATTTTCATTTTACATTTTTAAAGGAAGTACCGGATTTGCTTATGGTTACCTCGAAATCATTTTAGGTAATGATCCGCTTAGTACGATTCCGATATGGTGCGCTGTAATTGCTGGAACTGTACTGAGTATGTTGGTTACCTCCCGGTTTGTTCTGATGGGTTTTAACCTGATCCGGATAATTATGGCGGGTTTTGCTGTGATGGCTTTGTATTATGTATACATGATCCTTTTTGTTTCTGTGCAGGGGGAAACCAATGATTTTATCCTGCCAATGTTTATCTATGGCATTGCAACGGGTATTTTATTTGTTCCGATTGTTTTATTCACCAGCTCCGCAGCACCGCCAAAGATTGCATTAAATGCGTCGCTTATCGGAATATTGGCGCGGTTCACTGGTTTTACGGCCAGTCTGGCCCTTAACAACGAAATTCAGTTATTTTCCAAATCGGCAATTAGGGAAAAGCTTCGCGAAACCTTAACAGATATAAATCCACAATTACCCGTTAGCCTGCTGGGTATTCAGAATCAATACATAAATGCAGGTAACGATAGCTATACCGCAAAAGGCGCTGCAGGAGCATATTTTAATAAATTGGTAGGACAACAAATATTGGCACGTGCCACCCGGGATTATTATGATCTGATGCTCACGGGAGTCGTTTTCATTCTTGTTATTCTTCTTTTTTTACCACAGATTCAGAAGGTTGTTTTAAGATTAAGAAAGGGAATCATTCCTTATTAGATGGAACCCTGTCTATTATCAATCACGCTCTTGTAAGGTTCGCCTTTCATCTAAAGATAAGATTAAAAATTCCGAACGTTACATTGTCTCAAATTGAATGAATATTGTCATTCAGGACATAATAAATATCGGTAATTTTGGATCAACATAATAAAAACTAATTATATGATAAAAGTTGCTATAAATGGTTTTGGAAGAATCGGAAGAATGGCTCTTCGAAAACTACATAATCATGCCGAAGTTGAAGTAGTTGCCGTCAACGATTTAAGCAGTCCGGAAATGTTGGCTTATTTACTTAAATACGATTCTATACAGGGTGTTTTTTCAGAGGCGGTAACCAACAAGGAAGGCACGTTATTAATCAATGATAAGGCGATAAAGGTTTATGCCGAGCGAAATCCGGAAAACTTACCCTGGAAAGCATTGGATATTGATGTGGTACTGGAGTGTACAGGCATCTTTGAAACTAAAGAAAAAGCAGGTCTGCACTTAAAAGCGGGCGCTAAAAAGGTCATTATTTCTGCTCCCTCAAATGCAGATGTAAAAACAGTAGTTTATAACGTAAACCACGATGCTCTAAATGAATCCGATGTGTTGATTAGCGCAGCTTCTTGTACCACCAACTGTTTGGCACCTATGGCCAAAGTGATGAATGATAATTTTGGTATTATTTCAGGGCAAATGAGTACCATTCATGCCTATACCAGTTCACAGCCGCTGATGGATACAGCAGATTTAAAAAATGGCTTCCGTAAATCCCGCGCAGCGGCAGACAGCATCATTCCTTACACAACAGGGGCGGCTAAAGCCATCGGGCTGGTGATCCCGGAACTTAAGGGTAAGTTAGATGGTTCTTCGCAAAGAGTACCCGTACATTCGGGATCAGTGGTAGAACTTTATACCCTGCTGGCTAAAGAAACACATGAGCAGGAAATCAATGCAGCGATGAAGGCTGCTGCAAACGAATCTTATGGATATACCGAAGATCAAATCGTATCACGCGATATTATCGGCAGCAGTTACGGTTCCCTCTTTGATGCTACACAGACCAAGGTAATAGGTTTGGGCGATAAACAACTGGTCAAAACCGTTGCCTGGTACGATAATGAGATGTCGTTTGTTTCGCAGATGATCCGTACATTATTGTACCTCGGAAAACGGTAAACTAAGCAAAATTTTTCCGGTAAGTGCCGGGCGTGGTTTTAAGATGGCGTTGAAAAAGCCGTCTTAAACCATTTGCGTCTACCAAGCCACATTGTTTAGCTACCTCATCGAGGCTTAAATGGCTTTCCTCCAAACGTCTTCTGGCTGCTTCTACCCGTGTTTTTTCAATAAATTTAGCCGGGGTAATACCTGTTTCCCGAAAAAATACGCGGGAGAAATTACGACTGCTCATGGCTGCTTTTTCTGCCAGATTTTCTACAGACAAATCTTGATTCAGGTGGTCCTGAACCCAGGCTATGATATCCTTTACAGGCGTATAATCTGTTTTTTGCGTTTGCAGAATATTGCTGAATTGTGATTGATTTCCAGGTCTTTTCAGGTAAAGCACCAGAATCCTGGATATCTCTATGGCCATATCTCGTCCCAAATCTTCTTCAACCAATGCCAGTGAAAGATCTATACCTGTAGAAATACCTGCCGAAGTATAAATATTGCCTTCTTTAACATAGATGGGATCTTTTTCTACTCGTATATCCGGATACTGTATGGCTAATTTATCCCATAGTTTCCAATGCGTGGTTGCTCTTTTACCATCCAGTAAGCCTGTCTCTGCCAGTATAAATGCACCTGCACAAATAGAACCTATTCGTACGTTGGGTTCATTTTGATGCAGTGCTTTCAGCCATTCGATAATTTTGCCCGGCGTACCATTTCTGTAACTTCCACGGCCTGCAATCAGTACCGTATCTATCTGGTAATTTATACTGGTCAAACCTCCTTCGCAAATAATGGGCATGCCAGAGTTGCTCAATAAACTTAGAGAATCGTTCATAGACAGCAAATGAATGCTATAATACCGGTTTTCACCCTTAGCCAATTGCGCAATGTAATCAGCAGTTTTTGAAAAGACCTCTAAAGGGCCGGCAACGTCTAAAATGGATGTTAATGGAGGAACGAGAATAACGATGTGTTTAGTGTCTTTAAAGCTGTTGGTATTCATGAGTCTAAGTTAGATAATTTTGGCGTTAAAACGATTAAAACAGCAAAAACAGACATTCAGTTGGCACTTTAAAGGCTAAACATAAAAAAGTTATTTCAGCGCCCATTTTTTCCTGACCGTTCCTGTTCAATTAAGTATTTTCTGTAAGATGCAGGAGAATATCCGGCATAGCGTTTAAAATATTTACCAAATAGTGAGGAGTCGCTAAAATTTAAGGAATCTGCTATTTGAGCAATGTTTAGCGAAGTTTGTTTTAGTTTTGCTTTTGCTTCAAGAAGAATGATGTGATGAATCCATTCCCTTGCCGTTTTTCCAGTTATATCTTTTATTGTTTCACTTAAATGCTTTGGTGTTATATTTAACAATTCTGCATATCCATTAACCGTACGAAGGTTAAGATGTTTTTCGATCAGCAGCTGTTTGAATCGCACAACCAGTGCCACCTGAACATTTGGTTGTGCAAATTCGCTGTGGTCATACTGATCATAAAGATCCCCAACATGATCCAATACAATGTTTATATAACTTCTGATGATCTGATCTTTACGATTGCTGGCTGAGTTGCTCAGACTTTTGATTTTTTGTAAAAGTTCGCTGATCAGGCTTGTCTCCTGCCCGTTTATCTGAATAACCTTTGGTGTCTCCTGCCGGAAAAACCTGAATCCTTCAATTAGGTTTAAATATTTAGTGGTTTCCAAAAGAAAGGGTGCCGTAAAGAACAAAACTTCTTCGGCATAATCAGCAGATTGTGCTGTCCAGTTTCGAATAACGTCTGGTTCCATTACAATTAACGAGCCAGGCAGAAGATTATATTGTTCTAAATTGGCAAATAAGGTGGCGCTTCCGCTGGTGCAGACTGCAATTCCGAAATAAGCAGCCCGATGCGGAAATTTACTTAACTGCATTGGAGAAGAAAAGGAAGCTGCGAAATAATCCAATTGTATCTTTTGCTGGTCGTTCAATTCAGATTTTACAATTTCTAAAAGGCTGAATGCAGGAACAGAAAGTTTTTTCTCCATGGTTACCGATGATGATGAGTTGCATAAAAATAGACTAAATTTCCATTTTGTTTTTATAAAACATATATTAAAAGGCTTTTAAATAATTAAATCCGTGTTTTCGACTATTTTTACCGTACTATGGCTCTTTTACAAGCTTGTAAAACAACCGATTTTTGTCCGATAAATTACAGATTAATATAACAGTATGGGAAAGCTTGAAATAAAGTGTCCTCATTGTATACAATGGACATTGTGGGAAGGCAGTTTACAGGATCGCTGCCGGCAATGTGGTAAATTACTTCAGGAGGAAAAGATCAATAAACTGGAGGTTTTAGAAAAATTGCGAAAAGCAAAAGAAGAAATCGAAAATGCCAGAATAGCCCGGCAACATCCTTTTTTAAGAAGGATATCTGGTTATGCAAAAAGTGTCTTTATCGGTTTTATTTTAATCATTATTGCGATTATTGTTTTACACACCGGATAGCGTTTAAAAGTATGTTTAATGCTAAATTGTTCTGGACTTTTTCTTTGGTTTCACTTCTTGTTTTTTTTATGAACAAGGCTGGCTATATTTTTCCAGATCTGATACAATTTTATCTAAATGACCTGCTGATCGTTCCGATGGTGGCTACCCTGGCCAGGTGGTTTATGCGATGGGTTTTACAGAAATCAGATTTAACGCTGGTGTTATGGCAGGTTATTTTTATTGTAGCGGCCTTTAGCATTGTATTTGAAATGGTACTGCCATTTTGGATGAAAAGATATACCAGTGATCCGGTTGATATTGGTATGTATGCCATTGGAGGTTTATTCTATTGGAAAGTTATGAATAAATAAGTCCTTGCTGTTTACACGTTTTATATCCTGCTAATAATTTTTTTTCTGTGTGCAGCACCCCATTTATACAATTCTCTGATAACGGGTTTTAAAGATTGTCCATATTCCGTAAGCTCATACTCAACCGTTACAGGCATCGTATCGTAAACATATCTTTGTGCTAAATCATTTATCTCCAACTCCTTCAGTTCTTTAGAGAGCATTTTTGCGGTAATTCCGGGTATGGTTCTTTGTATTTCCTTAAACCGTTTTCTGCCGGTTTTTAGTGAGAAAATGATCTGTAACTTCCATTTTCCGGATAGAATATCCAAAGCATCCCGAAGTGGCAACAACATTTGTTCATATTTTCCGGATGATGGCGGTACCTGTAAATTTTTAAGCGCTTGTTCTTTAACTTTCATAACATGAAATGAAAGTTAAAGATACCGAATTTATTTCCTTCTAAGCTGGTATCATGAAGGATACCGGTATACAAAAGTATAGCTTTATCAATCAACACGGCTTTACTTGTATTTTTGTAAGCGCAATTAATGCAGGGTGCTATGACCATTAAAAAAATAACCGAAAATGTATACCAAATAAATTTGGGGGCTGTCAATTGTTTTATTATCGACAGCGATGGATTGACTTTAATTGATACAGGTTTTCCGGGAAGCGAAAAAAAGATCTTTCATGCTTTATCCAAAATTGGAAAAAAACCAGGTGATCTTAAGCAAATCATTCTTACGCATTTACACATCGATCATGCTGGTTCCGCTTCGGCTATTCAGAAACAACTGCAGATTCCGGTATTTGCACATCGTATAGATGCAGCGCTCCTTAAAAAAGGAATCGGCGGAAGATTACCTATGACCCGTACTAAAGGATTCTTACCCTGGTTGATTTTTAATTTATTTATGCGAAATACTTCTACAGTCATAGATGCAATAGATTCCGTTACGATTTTAGAAGACGGGCAATTCTTACCTATACTTTCGGGTATGAAGGTAATTCATTCGCCAGGACATTCCGAAGGGCATATTTCTTTACTTCTGGAGCAGGAAAGCCTCCTGATTGCCGGTGATAGTTGCAGCAATATAGGCGGACTTAATTATAGTATTTTGTATGAAGATCCGGTGGTAGCAAAACAAA
>JASLGV010000381.1 GCA_030149995.1 Pedobacter sp. | reverse complement strand
ACCTGTCAGAAGAGATATTAGCAAGATATGTTGAACAAGAAAGAAATGTTGCTAATGAATATACTACAAGTGATTACGAGTATCTCTCTGGAGAAATGCTTATTGTCTTTAACGAGCTGAGAAAGCGAATTCTAGAATTGGATGATTCTGTAAAAGAAGAGTTTAAAAAGCTTTATATCGCTTATAAAACATCTACAAATTTTGTTGATATTGTGCCACAAAAATCTCGTCTTCGATTATCCTTAAACATGCCGTTTAGTGAATTAATAGATCCTGAAAATATATGTAAGGATGTTACAGATCTTGGGCGATGGGGTAATGGGGATGTTGAATTAGGAGTTGCCTCAGTCCATGAAATATCCAAAGCCATGGGGTTTGTCCAGCAGGCATTAGATTATCAGGAACAATAGAATAATCTATTTTTTTTAAAAAAATAACTCTTTAAAATTCAGGTAGTTTTTTAATGGAAAGGGTATAATTTAGTTACCGCTATGAAGTCATATATCACTAGGTGTTTTGCGTCAAAACACTTAGTAATTATTTCTTCAAATTAAAAGTTCTAAAGTATTCCGGCTGAGGTAAATCCATTTCAAATTATTGTCTGAAAATATGAAACGTTATTCTATGAAGCCTTGCTTTTTAGATCCTCAATTATAGGCTCAATAAGCCTTAAAAAGCGTTTTAAATGTTCAAGTATTCCTCAAGATTGGTACTAACAAGATTCTTGTTTAAATTTTCAAAGGCTTGCTTGTAAATAGCAGGCCTTTTTGTTTTATTTCCTGTGTGTTGATGTGGAAGTCGATGAACGTAATCAGGAATCTTATCACGCTCACCTTCAAATAAAAATACAATCCGCCTTGCCAGCTTTATTTTTAGCTTATTAAGCTTTTGGCGAAGTATTTTTAATCTTAAAGGATTGATAGGCTGGCTAAGCGATGAAAATAAATGTTTAAAGTTAATCGCTGCTATTTTTTGGCTTAAAAGGTTAATTGGTCTTTGCTGTTAATCTTTCGTGATTATAAGGGTTTTTTGTAATGGCTATCCTTGCTTCGCGAAAACTATAACAGATTACGCTTAACAAAAAGCCATCAATGATAAAAACGATTTTAACCTGCATGCTTTTGGTCTCTTTACTGGCCATCAGATGCAAGAAAGATAAAGCGAGCAATAACTTCAAGTGCAGGGTAAATGGCGAGGTTTGGCGGCCTCGCAATACGGATCTTAAATATAGTGGCGAGGCTGAGGCGCATTTGATCGATGAAGGAAAAACTTTTTTTGTATCAGCCTATCAGGAAGGATCCAGGCAAACCATATCCTTTAATATATTGCTGGAAAGAGAAGTGGGAATCGGGACTTATAGCCTAACTGGTATAAAAAATTCGGCTGCTTATGATGATGCAGCTAAAGATCTGAAATTTACTGTGCAAACGGGCTATACTGGAACATTGCAAATCCTGACACTAGACAAGCGAACTCAAACAGTGACTGGAAGGTTTTCTTTCAAGGCGCTGGAAAACAATACCAAAGCAGTTGCAACGATTACTGAAGGCGAATTCAACCTGGTCTACAAAACCTATTGAAAGAGCTTTTACAGTTTCGGTCCTTACGAAAATACTGCTAACTATTTTATTGCCCTGGCTTTCTGCAGCGTTTCTTCTATGTTGTGCGTTAAAATTTTGGGTATAAAATCTTCTCTCGGCGTTCCGTCTATGTGGTAAAGTCGTTCAGTTGGGAACTGGAATCCGATTTTGGTTTCCGGTATTTGAAAGTTTGAAATCGCTCCCAGCAAACCAGCCATTTTTGTTCCAATTACCTGAGCTCTTTTCATGGCGTCAAAACCAATGGCCATGCCTTCGCCCATACTTCCTGTCCAATGGCCTACCAAAACATAAACTTTTCCGCTGTAGATTTTCTTGCGCGGGCTAACAAATTCTTCCCAATGCCTTTTGGTCTGGTATTCTTTTTCATCAATTTCGTGCACTTGGTAGGGCAGGAGCTTAGCTGTAAATCTGCCCATGATGGCTCTTGCAACAGTCGAATTTCCACCGCTTGGTGTTTCTGTCAGATCGATAATCAGGTTTTTGTATTGAAACAAACTATCGAGTGCCTGATCAAATGCAGCAATAAGACGATTGTCGCCAAGAGAATTGTTGATTTTGATGTAGGCAGTATTTTTGTCTAGTATTTTGTCAAAAATGAGTTCGCTTCTATTTCCATAGCTCACAGGATTGAAAGTTTTGGATTTTCCATCTTCAATTGCAACAATTTCCCGACTTGTGTCGTGGGTTCCTGCAAAAAGCATATCGATAGCATATTGATACATTTTTTGATGGTATTGGTTGGTGAATTTCGGCAAGAATTTTTGCAGCTGTTCATCAATAGGCTTTCCATTAAACATAGTTACTTCCATTCCTATTTTTAAACCTGCCAAATCTGCTCCAAAGCCTTTTCTCAAATCTTTGATGATGTATTGGTTCCCCGATTTTTCGACATATAAATCCGAACCAGACGGAACCAATCTGTTGGATGTTTTGAGGTTGGTGCTTAAAGAAGAATGTCCGTTATAAAGTTCATTCAACACGTTTTCGAGCAACTGAATGAACTCGTTGTCGTTGGAGATTTTCTCGGCTTGCGGTTCGTATATCTCCTTTACTTTTTTCCAGTCAATGCCTTGCTGGTCAAGATAGGCGTAATTATCGTTAATGTCGGACCAAAATTCCCTAAAGTCTTTCTGATATTTGGTTTGTGCAAAGGCTGAATGTCCATTAATTAAAATTAATACTGCCAGAGTAAGTTTTGTCAGAAGTTTTTTGTTCATGCGTGGTGTTGTGGATTTATCGCTTGCTTTTCCATAGAGCCTATCCTGCCATAAGATAGTCGCG
>JASLGV010000513.1 GCA_030149995.1 Pedobacter sp. | reverse complement strand
TCAGAGGGCACAAAAACATCATCAAAAACGCCCCAGGTCTGCTGCACCTGTTTTCCTTTCCGGGTTCCAGACCAGGGTGTATTATCAGCCACATAAGTATCTCTTTGCGGAAAACAACTCAATTCCGGGTAAGCCGCAATGGCCGCTGAAGCGTGGCCGGGAAGTTCAATTTCGGGTATTACATTTATATACTTTTCGGCAGCATATTTCACCACTTCGCGTGCTTCATCCTGCGTATAATAACCTTTGTATTGCACCAGGTCATTTCCCTTGCCTGGATGATTACCGATAATGGTTCCATTTCTCGATCCGCCAATACTGGTTAATTTAGGATATTTTTTAATCTCAATGCGCCAGCCCTGGTCGTCTGTCAGGTGCCAGTGAAAGTTATTAATTTTATAATAGGCCAACTGGTCGATGTATTTTTTAATAAAAGCCACCGGGAAAAAATTTCTGGAAACATCCAGCATTGTTCCGCGATATTTAAACCGTGGATAATCATTGATATCTACCGAAGGAATGATGATCTGATTACCACTCCGCCCGGGAAGCATCTGCATAAAGGACTGTACGGCATAAAACAAGCCTGCTCCTTTTCCGGTTAGGACAACCTGGTTCTGAGTAACTTTAATGGTATAACCTTCTGCCGGTAATTTATCTGCCCCGGCTGTGGTTACCACTATGGATTTCTGTCCCGGTGTTACACTTTTAACTTCACGCAAGGCAAAGCCCCCCTTTGCAACCACAAAAGCATTGAGCAAATCGCTCATTTTATTTCCGTCTGTATCCTCACTGCGCCTCAATACAACGGTTTTATCTAATGTAAAGTGACCACTGTTTTGTGTAATTGATACCGGAGCCGGAATAATACCCAAATTGGGATCACTTTGGGCAAATACGGTTATGTTTAACATTGCACAAAGTAAGATAAGTAGTGTTTTATTCATAATTACGGGGATGATATTTGGTTTTAATTCTAACTAAGATAAAGATTTTCAACTAAAAATAGGTAGGTTAACATTGCTATATAAAAAACAAAAAGCTCTTGCTCATTACTTACGCAGGAGTTTTTACGAAATATAATACACCGATTTTTCGTATAGGGTGTACGAGCAAGCAACTTATTTTACAATAAGCTTGCTGTTGCCGGACATGGTTCGATTATTTATAATCGCATTTATTATTCGAGATAACCGCTGATGTTTGCAAATCCATAATAAAAGGATATATAACCACCAAAATGGCTACCAAATATTACCGGATAATAGGTATATCCATCGTACAGATAGCGTACTTCAGAACGGTCGTACAAATTGGTTAGTACCTGATAGTAACCTGCCGGCAAGCCAGAACCATCACCGCCCCAATGCCTGAAAATACCTTCTAAATATAATTCTTCTTTAAGAGGGTCTCCTGAAGCGAAGTTTACATGTTTTTTTGTAGCTGCGTCTACAAATGTCGGTGCTGTTAAAAGACAACAGAAAAACAGGATTAACAATGAGATTTTTTTCATGAGATTTTAATTTAAATTATTGATTTATAGATGAATATAATATTTTTCATCTAAAAAAAATACATTTACCGATAATTATATCTTCTTCTGAAAAATAAATAAATGTAACACTGAAAAATTCCGGATAATTACTTGTTTATTTTAAATTTTAAAGGGCCGCTTTAACGGCCATATAGCCGGGCACACTGCCCGTTAGCCATTTCTTAATTTTAAGCCATACCGGTTTTTTACTGAAAGATCCGGTAATCAGTACGGCAGAAAATATAATGGTGCTATTTATGCAAATACTTGCTAAACCTGTACCAAGCCCAGTTCCAAACTTTGAATAAGTGCAGAACCATGTTTTGGCTGGATAAACTGTGGAAAAAGCGACAGGTAAAAGAAAACTCCTTGAGGATTTAACACGTTGGTTAAAAAAACCGGGGATATATTTCTTTAATTCTAATCTGCAAATCTAATATATAAGAGACAGAGAGCAATTCTATCAATCGCTTGTAAAAGATTTCCCGTTTTACCTGGTATATTATATAAATAAGCTGACTGCACAATACAGCAACAATAAGCCCATTACACGGCTAACAATGCGATGATGATTGTTTAAGAATAAAGAAAGCCGTTGCCCGGCAAGTGCCCAAAGCCACGAAGCAAAACTCCCTACAAAAGAAAGGAAAACTACAAATATAAGCGTAATCCACCACTCATGGAACTTTGTAAATACAAAACTGCTAAAGGCAGTAATCCCATATATAATAATCTTTACATTAACCAGTTGTAACAGAAACCCTTTCCAAAATTCACCTTGTTTTGCTGGCTCAGCCTGCACTGAATTGCTGGCCTTAAGCTCCACAGGTTTGCTTGTAAACACTGTCCAGGCCAGGTAAACCAAATAGGCAGCGCCCAGATATTTCAAATAATTTAACAACGGCGCATAAGAACTAAGCAATAACTCGGTAAAAACGGCTGTTAACAGCATAATCAGTGTAAACCCGGTGTAAATACCCAGCAACAGACTTTTACTTTTCTGATAACCAAATTTCATGGTACTGTTTATGGCTAAAATATTATTCGGACCTGGTAACAAAGCGGTTAAAACGCTGTAAATAAAGAAAGAAAACCACATATTTTTTTTTTGAAGCAAAAGTAACCCCTTCAAACATTACTAACAATCAGAATTATTAATACTTTTACTTCGAAAAATTAAAAGTATGGATATTCATCAGCTTAAGAGTTTTAAAACCATTGTTGAAAAAGGCAACTTTCAGGATGCTGCCCAGGAACTTAATTACTCCCTATCGGCGATTAGTTACCAGATTCAGCAACTGGAAAATGAAATTAAATTTCCATTATTTGAAAAAATAGGCCGACGTATGCT
>JASLGV010000443.1 GCA_030149995.1 Pedobacter sp. | reverse complement strand
CACCGAAGCATTTGGTCCTGATGCGAAAACTACTTTCATCACCATGAAAAAACACGTACTTACCCACCAAATAATACATGTTCAATTTTTTGCATTAGAAAATTATATAATTAACTTTAAGAAAGAAAAGAAACTTAATTGGGTATCATTAATTAACCTAAATGAGTTGCCACAACCAAAAATCATTCACAATTTCATTACAGAATACTTCCAGATTGATTAAAAAATTTGTTTTGTCTGTAAGAATTGGTAATTTAAGAGTAAGAAACAACTAACCAATAATATTTTTATGTCTGGGATTAACAAAGTTATTTTAGTGGGGCATTTAGGTAAAGACCCCGAAGTACGTCATTTGGATGGAGGTGTAACAGTTGCAAGTTTTCCGCTTGCCACATCAGAAACCTATAATAAAGACGGCAAGCGAGTAGAACAAACTGAATGGCATAATATAGTTTTATGGAGGGGCCTTGCAGAAGTTGCTTCCAAATACCTGCAAAAAGGAAAACTCGTTTACATAGAAGGGAAACTACGCACAAGGTCTTTTGAGGATAAAGAAAAAGTAAAGAAATACGTAACAGAAGTGGTGGCCGAAAACTTTACCATGCTGGGCCGGAAAAGCGATTTTGAACAAAGCCCTGCTGCAGAGAACAACACGCAGCCTGCACATAACCACACCAAAATAGAGGACGAATTTGCCATTGATCCTTCCGATGAAAGCGGCGATTTACCTTTTTAACCTTCGTCCGAAAACAGATACATAAACAGACATCTTTAGAAAAGAAACCGCTTGTTTGATAGCAAAGCAATCCATCCTGTTTCTGAACATATAAAAAAAGGGCAGCCCTAACGGCTGCCCTTTCTATTCTATAACTGTTAAGCGATTATTCTACTGTAACCGATTTCGCCAGGTTTCTTGGTTGATCCACATTACAGCCACGCATTACAGCAATGTGGTAAGAAAGCAACTGCAACGGAATGGTTGCCAGCAGCGGTAAGAATGCTTCATCAGCATCCGGAATCTCGATGCAATAATCGGCCATCTTTTTAACCTCCGTATCGCCTTCGGTAACAATCGCTATTACCTTTCCTTTACGTGCTTTAACCTCCTGAATGTTGCTGATTACCTTTTCGTATGATGAATTTTGCGTTGCGATAAATACCACTGGCATTTCTTCATCAATTAATGCGATCGGACCATGCTTCATCTCTGCTGCAGGATATCCTTCGGCGTGAATATAAGAAATCTCTTTAAGCTTTAAGGCACCTTCCAAAGCAACCGGGAATCCGCTGCCACGACCTAAAAACAAGCAGTTTCTGGAGTCTTTAATCTTCGAAGACACTTCTTTAATCAGCTCATTTGATTCGAGCGCTTTCTGTATCTTATCCGGAATGTTATCCAGTTCAGTCAAAAGTTCAATTAATTTCGAAGTAGTAATGGTGCCTTTTTGTTGCGCCATGTAAAACGCCATCAGGGTTAAAACCGTTACCTGTGCGGTAAAAGCTTTGGTAGAAGCCACCCCAATTTCAGGCCCTGCATGGGTATAAACACCTGCATGGGTTAACCTCGGAATAGAAGCACCGGCCACATTACAAATACCAAAAATGGTTGCACCTTTTTCTTTGGCCATTTCTATTGCCGCCATGGTATCGGCAGTTTCGCCAGATTGAGAAATGGCAATAACCACATCTTTTTCGGTAATAATCGGATTGCGGTACCTGAATTCAGACGCATATTCTACTTCAACCGGGATTCTGGCATACTCTTCAATCAGATACTCTCCAACCAGGCCGGCATGCCAGGAAGTTCCGCAGGCTACAATAATAATACGATCAATGTTTTTAAGCTTTTCTGCAAACTCTTTAATACCGCCAAGCTGTACCTTACCTTCTTCCGGATAAATACGGCCGCGCATACAATCCCGGATGGATCTTGGCTGCTCGTAAATTTCTTTAAGCATAAAATGTTCAAAGCCACCTTTCTCAAGCATTTCCAGCTGAAGCTGTAGCTCCTGGATTAAAGGGGTCTGAACAATGTTGTCAAGGCGTTTTACCAGCAGATCATTTTTGGTTATCAACGCAATCTCATTATCGTTCAGATAAATTACGTTCTTTGTATATTCTACAATCGGTGTTGCATCTGAGGCGATGAAATATTCACCTTCACCCACGCCAATTACCATCGGGCTTCCTTTTCTGGCTACGATGAGCTGATCCGGATTTTCCTTATCCATAATAACAATGGCATAAGCTCCGATTACCTCTTTCAGCGCCAGCCTAACCGCTTCAAGGGTATCGATCTGTTCAATGTTCTGAATTTCCTCGATCAGGTGAATAAGCACTTCTGTATCGGTATCGCTTTTAAATTCATGCCCCCGGCGAAGTAATTCTTCTTTTAAAGTGGCATAATTTTCAATAATACCATTATGGATAATCGACAGTCTTTCGTTGTTCGATGTATGCGGATGTGAATTCCGGTCGGAAGGCACCCCATGGGTAGCCCAGCGTGTGTGCCCCATACCTATAAGGCCGCTGCGATCCATATCTTCGGTATATTCTTCAAGAACAGCAACCTTGCCGGCCTTTTTATAAATATGTTGCCCGCTTTCGTTCATCAGTGCAATACCTGCACTGTCATAACCGCGGTATTCTAATCTTTTAAGGCCTTTTAATACAATGGGCCAGGCTTCTCTATAGCCAATGTAGCCGACAATTCCACACATATAAGTTAATAATTAAATCGGGTCGAATATACTAAACAAACATTTTATTATTTGACGGTTTTACATTTTTTACAACATAAAAGTTACAATTTATAAACAAATGTACCAGAAGCTTTTATTTTAACAAATCGGTCAAACATGTCCTTTATTTGCTGTTAAACAAAAAAGCTCCGCATTCTTTAAAGATACGGAGCTTTCGAATATTGTAAAGTAAATTGTTTACCTAATTTATCTTTGTATAATAAATATTAAGCTTCAACTTATTTGTTGTATTGTAATTGGTTCCGATAACGGTTCTGGTTGCCGAAGTTGCACTTGGTGTTAACTGAAACTCGGTTGAAGAAGTTGCACCAATAAAAGTTCCGTAGTCGATTTTCTTGTTATCGATTAAATCCTGCACATAGCTGGTTACGATAAAGATATACCTGTTTTTGAGAGAATCATAATACCCACCAAAAACGCCGTCAGACAAAGCCCTGTGATCTCCCGCATAACCCGAAAACGCCTGATCGTGATCTGGTACATTTACAGGCTGCCCGGCAATATCCCAGCGATATAAAGACAAACGCTGTCCCGGCAGGAAAGGATAAGCTCCACTGTTGCTGCCAAGATCTACAACCAGCTCTGCCTTGTTAACCACAACATTTCCATATTTTGCCTTAAAATTAGTAAGCGTCGGAAAAGAGATTTTGGTTTTTACCCCAACAAGTCCTTGTACATAGCTTAAACTTGGTTTACTCGTTGCGGGTGCATCCAGCTGCGCCTGCACAGGCGTACCTGAATAATCGTGCTTGATATTGGTGGTTACCACGTTACTGTTGCTGATAGGAAATGCAGCAGACACCGTATCTATAGTACCTGATTCATTTGTGTTCTTATAAACCAGTTGCAGATAAGAACTGCCAGCAGTTAAAAAATCGATAAAGGCAATACCGCCGCCGCCAGAAACATTCGACGAACTTTTGTTAATCCCGGCATATAATCCTTTAAAAGTCTCTATAAATTTTGTATTGCTTGACGTAGCTGCTGGCGCCAGATTAATAATATTTTGCTGAAAAAAGGCCTTGTTTAACGGAATACGGATCTGAGCCTTAACCGTATCTATTTTACGGTCTTTAACATTATATACTTTCAGAGGCGTATTTGGTAAAATACGACCATTAAAATTACCCAGCAAAGTACTTTCATGATCCTGAACATCGTTGCTCTTGAATTTGGTAATCTTATTAGTCAGCTGATAAACATCAATGCTGTATTTAGAATTGATCGTATCACCATAAAACTGACTGCTCAGGTTTAACACCAATACAGCCGAATCAAGCTGGGGATCTTTACCAAAGTCTAAATTTAACTCTGAAGGTACGACGGTCATGCCCAGACTGGCTTCTGTTTTACCAAAAATAGGGTCTACCATATAACCAATCGGGTAACGCAAAACATTACTTCCAGCCGTAACAATATCCTGTTCTTTAACCGTTTGAGAGGTTACCTCTTCATTATCTACCAAGGTACCCTGAATCTGATCGCCCGGTTCTACAGTTAAACCAACCCCATCAGGGTTTTTGCATGATGCAAAAAGAAAAAGACCTATCAACAGGGTTAATAAGTCTTGTTTTGTAAATTTCATATTTAATTTAATAATACCTAATTAAGCAACAGAAACCAGTTCGTCATTTGAAATCTCCTCGTAAAAAGTATAGAAGTTCTCAAAATTTTCGGTTAAGTTATAAGCTAAAGTTGGCTTATTGGAATCTTTAACAAATTTTAACACATCTTTATCGAGGTTTTCATCTGCCAAAACTACCGCATCAGAATGCGTTACCGCTCCAATATGAAGACTGTTGCAATCTGAACCTTCAAAAGGTTTGGTATCTGCTTCAGTCATATTAGCCATAATCGCTTTTTTATGCATGGCGGCATTCAGTTTTTCACTGAAGCAATTTTCGTAAATTGAATAAACAACTTTTGAATTTTTAAACGTAGGATCGTTTTTATAAGTTGTTTTGATATAAGCAGGCACTAAAGAACTCATCCAGCCATGGCAATGCACAATGTCCGGAGCCCATCCCAATTTCTTAACCGTTTCAAGAGCGCCTTTACAGAAAAAGATCGTACGCTCATCATTATCGTCAAAAAACTTGCCACTGGCATCTCTAAACACTTGTTTGCGCTGAAAATATTCTTCATTATCGAGGAAGTATACCTGCATACGTGCGGCCGGAATAGAAGCTACTTTAATGATTAACGGATTGTCGTTGTCATCAATGATGATGTTCATTCCAGATAGGCGGATTACTTCGTGTAAACGATTTCTTCTCTCATTAATATTACCAAATTTAGGCATCAAAATGCGGATTTCGAACCCTTTATCTTGCATTGCCTGTGGTAATTGGCGGGTGATTTCAGAAATTTTAGTAAGCTCGAGGAAAGGCGACATCTCGTGTGTAACAATCAGAAGCTTCGTTTTTGCCATCTCCATATTCTAAAGAAAAATTAAGTTAAATAAAAGATAATGAGCTGCAAAGATAAGCAAAATAATAACATTTATCAATATGACAAGCATTTGTTTGCATTGCTTTAGATTAATTTACACCTTTACACTTTTAATTTACCTGATCCAAATTGGAAATATTTAAAACAAAAAATGCCCTTAAGGAATACATAAAACCCTTAAAGGCATCGGGCAAAAAAATAGCCCTTGTACCAACCATGGGCGCCCTTCATAAGGGACACATTTCACTCATTGAACTGGCCAAAAAAAATGCAGACATTATCATTTGCAGCATATTTGTAAACCCAACCCAGTTTACAGACCCTAAAGATCTTGAAAAATATCCCCGCCCGATAGCGCACGACCTCGCCATGTTAAGTGAAGCAGGCTGCAACGGTGTTTTTATGCCGGCCGTCGAAGAAATGTATCCTGAAAAAGAGGATTGGCACATCAACCTCGGAAAAGCGGAGTTTCTTTTAGAAGGCGAATTCA
>JASLGV010000418.1 GCA_030149995.1 Pedobacter sp. | reverse complement strand
GTTATTATTTTCAGCGATTTGTTTAATACACAGGCTGAAAAGCAGCAAACAGATGCTTTTTTTGATGCTTTGCACCACCTCAAATTTAACAAGCATGAGGTGGTGGTTTTTAATGTAGCCGATAAAAATAAGGAAGTTGATTTCGCATTTGAAAACAGACCATACGAATTTCTGGATGTAGAAACCGGGCAGTCGGTTAAAGTGCAGGCCGGTCAGGTAAAAGATAAATACAGGGAAGCGGTTTCGGCTTACAGGAAAGAAATTGAACTGAAATGTGCCCAGTATAAAATAGATTTGGTTGATGCCGATATTGCTACCGGTTTTTATCCTGTGTTGCAGGCTTATCTGATTAAGCGGCAACGAATGGGCTAATGGATTTAAGAAGCATAGGGTACCATCAATTCGCAGCCTAAAGAGCTGCTCAGATCTTTTACGCCAAAATAGCGAAGAAAATAATTGTAGAACCCGATCCTGTCTTTCATGGCTTCCTGCCTGCCTGTTTTTCCACATTCAACGGCACCATTAACAATATTGATAACCATGGCGAATGTATGGTTGTAACCTTTCAGCTCGTCTGCCTGTGTAGGTTTCCAGTTTCCGGTTATTACCTCATGCGGAGATGGTTTGGGGTTTTGCGGAATCATCCAGAAAAAAATGGCAGACTCAAAAGCCACGGTGGCATTGCTGCTAAGTAGGTTCGGATTGTTTAATAAAACAGATGGATCGCCAAAGATGCAGGCCGATGCATAACCATAGTTGGTGTTGTAACTAAGCTGCATCGGGCCACGTCCGTAGTATTTTTGCCCCTCAACTGCCGGATATGTTATGCTTTTACGGGTATAGGCCGAATCTGTTTGGGCTTCCTTTTTAAGCATCAGGCCATCCTGGTATTCGTTGTTTTGACCATTCCGGGTTTCATGCGCAATATTGGCTAAAAAAGCAGCCATCTCCCGCTTATTGAGGTTCATTGCTTGCCCTGCGCAAAAATCTTTGAAATGAATGGTTGTTACGGTATAAGGCTTTTCTTGTACCCACTTTTCAGCCCACTCTTTATCTGCCCTGATTAAAGTCGTTTGACCTGTAGCCGTATCGGTACGCCAGATCCTGTAAAACCAGTCGCCACGGCGCTCTATTTTTATATCGATAGCAGAAAGCTTGCTTACAGCTGTTTTGAAAGCTTCATAGCTGTAAAAATGATCTCTTAAAGGAAAAAGCTTGTTAAAATCCTGTTCTTTTAAAAATGAAAATACCGGTAATCCGGGTTTTGGCGATTGAGCCAAAGCCTTTCCCGAAAAGAAGGATAATAAAATAAAGCAGGTATACCTGCAATAAGCAGCGAATGTTTTCATTAAAAACAGATCTGTAACCCAAATATAACGATTGTATGGTGGTACTTGTTTGCATAAAAAAACCTTCATGCATTTTTCAATGCATGAAGGAATCAGATAAGGGTAACCGGAAAACTAAAAAACTAATTATGAGTTTTTAGAATTAACAAAACGGAAATCGCTTCTAATGTTTTGTTGTTTCAAAGGTGCACTTCAATTATGAAGTTTTAGTGAAGAATCCGTTCTGCATAAGCAGTTTAAATACGCATCACCAGTTTTTGTCCATAACCCAGGTTTTTTTCCATTCGCGTATGTGCGGCTGCAACTGTTTCTGTTGATAAGGTTCCAACCACATCAATGGCGGGTGCTGTTATTTTATTTTCTTCAAATTGTTTTTTTAGCAGGTGTAAAGTCTGACCATACCAGGAAAGGTTGTTGTTGAGGGAAAATGCATAATTGGAAATATGGAGTACGGTAGTGCCTTTATCAAACAGCAATTCACGGGTTTGTTCTGTACCTAAAAAGGTGATGTCTGCATAAATACCATTTACTTTAAGCAACCGGGCAGCTGTTTCAGAAGCTTTTCCACCAACGGTATCAATGGCATAATCGAAAGGAAGCTGCTGGTTTGCCTGTTGTATGCTGCTTTCAAAGTCTTTCTGGTGGTAATTGATGATCTGCGCATCGGTTAAGCCCAATAACTTTAAGGCCGCTTTACTTTTTTCGTTTCCGGCAATCGTCACAATTTTTTGTACATCATGAGCTCTTAAAAGTTTAATCAGAAAAGAGCCTACGGCACCACTGCCCCCGGTAATGAAAACACTGCTTTCGGCAGTTACATTTAACCGGCTAAAGGTTTGCCAGGCCGTAAGTCCTGCAGAAGGAACGGCCGCAGCCTGCTCAAAGGAAAGATTTGCAGGGATAAGGGCTACTTTCTTTTCGGTTAAGGTGATGTATTCGGCATAACTTCCGTTAGAACCGTTGCTGCCGGCAGCTGCAAAAACAGCATCGCCGGTTTTAAAATGTTTTACATCCGGACCCACTGCCTCTACAACGCCCGAAAGTTCGCGTCCCAGAACAGGCGAATGCATCAGGGCGCTTTCGCGGTAACCAAGCCGCATCTGGTAATCAATCGGATTAAATGCAGCCGCTTTAATGCGGATCAATAATTCATCGCCGGTTGGTACCGGATTGGGTAAATCTTCCAGTGTAAAATTTTCTGTACCGCCAAATGCATTCAATACAATTGCTTTCATAAGTTTTTCCGGTTGTTAAAATGATGATAAAATGAGTATTAGCTTTATTAAGTTTAGTTACTTTGTACAAAGTTGAACCAAAAGTTAAAGAGACACAATAACCGTTTTTAATTGAAGTTACTCAAAAATAAGTGAGCATGATTAAGCAAAATTCTTCAAACGCTTTAAATAAGGCCTTTTTGTTAAATGCCTGCCGTATTAATGGCGCTTTAGAGCTGATCGCCGGCCGCTGGAAAGCCTTAATTCTCATTCATATATCAGAAGGGGTTAACCGCTTTAGTCTGCTTAAAAATGTATTGCCTTCTATTTCAGATCAGGCGCTGGGCAAACAGTTAAAGACCCTTGAAAAAGATGGTCTCTTAAGCCGCGAAATCGTTGCTGAAGTGCCGGTAAGGGTTAATTATCACCTGACAGAGAAATCAACCGCCTTGCTCCCCATCTTAAGCGATCTTTCCAACTGGTACGATCTTTAAAAAAACACTGCTTTTCCCGTCATTTTAACAATGATATTTTTTAGGCAAACAATTGCGCCGTTCGGGGGTTTTTGAATAACAAAACAATTATCCTCGTCTATAAAATATACGATAACTTATGGGAAAAAATGTTGCAGAACAGCTGGTTGAAATGCTGGTAGAAGCAGGTGTAAAAAGGGTATATGCGGTAACAGGCGACAGCCTGAATTATTTTAACGATGCCGTAAGGAAAAACGGGAAATTAAAATGGATTCATGTAAGGAATGAGGAAGCAGGCGCTTTTGCAGCCGCTGCCGAGGCTGAATTAGATGGAATTGCCTGTTGTGCAGGGAGCTGCGGCCCCGGGCACATCCACCTTATAAACGGTTTGTACGAAGCCAACCGCTCTCATGTACCGGTTATTGCCATTGCTTCGACCATTAATACCAACGAATTTGGAATGGAATATTTCCAGGAAACCAATACCATAAAGCTGTTCGACGATTGCAGCGTTTACAATCAGCTGGCAACCACCGCGCAACAGGTTCCCCGTATGTTTCAAACGGCCATTCAGCATGCAGTGCATAAAAAGGGCGTTGCTGTTTTCGGACTTCCGGGCGATGTTGCCCAGTTAGAAGCAGTAGAAAGCGAAACTTCCATGCAGTTTTTTAACAGCAAAACGGTTTTAAGACCTGCCGATGCCGAATTATGCTTGCTGGCGAACCAACTGAATAAGAGTAAAAAAATCACCATTTACTGTGGTATAGGTGCTGTAGAAGCACACGATGAAGTGGTTGCACTTGCCGAATTGCTGGGTGCACCGGTTGGCTATTCTTTTAGGGGGAAAATGGGCATACAACACAACAATCCATACGAAATTGGCATGACCGGATTGCTGGGGCAACCTTCTGCTTACCACAGCATGCACGAGTCGGATCTGGTCTTGTTGCTGGGTACGGATTTTCCGTATCAGAATTTTATGCCCGTTAAAAATAAGATTATCCAGATAGATGAAAGACCTGAAAGACTTGGAAGAAGGGCCAAACTTGAAATGGGACTATGCGGCGATATTAAAGATACCCTTGCAGCACTTTTGCCATTGCTTACTAAAAAGGAGGACCGTCATTTTCTACAAGCGCAGCTTGAGTTTTATAATAAGGTAAAAAGTCAGCAGCAAACTTTTATAGACGATCGGGGAACGGAAAATAAAATTCAGCCTGAATTTGTAGCCGATACCATTGATAAACTGGCTAAAAAAGATGCCATTTTTACCGTAGATACAGGCATGTGCTGTGTTTGGGGCGCACGCTTTATCCACAGTACCGGCGAAAGAAAAATGCTGGGTTCTTTTAATCATGGTACCATGGCCAACGCCATGCCAATGGCTATCGGGGCAGCTCTTGCACATCCCGAAAAACAGGTAGTGGCACTTTGTGGCGATGGTGGCTTATCGATGCTATTGGGCGATCTTGCCACGATTAAGCAATATAATCTGCCCATTAAACTCATTGTTTTTAACAACCGGGCGCTGGGCATGGTGAAACTCGAAATGGAGGTAGACGGCTTACCCGATCAGGAAACAGATATGGAAAATCCTGATTTTGCACTGGTGGCACAAGCCATGGGCTTTAAAGGCATTACCGTTTCAAAACCTGAAGAGGTGGAAGGCGCCATTTCGCATGCACTTAATGAAGATGGACCGGTTCTTTTAAATATCTTTACCAATCCGAATGCCCTGGCCATGCCACCTAAAATAGAATGGAAACAGGTAAAAGGAATGACCATTTCGATGGCTAAGCTAATGCTGGGCGGTAAAATGGACGAGGTATTCGAAACCATCAAATCAAATTACAAGCATTTAGGAGAAATTATATAACAATCCATATGGGAAATACCATTTTAAAAACAGGTACTGAAGCACCGGATTTTGAGCTGTACGCAACGCCAGATCAGAAAATAAAGTTGAGCGAGTTAAGAGGTAAAAATGTGATACTGGCTTTCTATCCGGCAGACTGGAGTCCGGTTTGCAGCGATCAGATGGCTCTCTATAATGAAACTCTTAAGTTTTTTAACCGGCACAATGCAGATATACTTGGCATTTCGGTTGACAGCAAATGGTGCCATCTTGCTTTTGCCCGGGATCGTAAACTTCATTTTCCCTTGCTGGCAGATTTTGAGCCCAAAGGAGCGGTATCTAAAGCTTATGGCGTATACGATGAACAGGAAGGGGAAAGTAAAAGGGCTTTATTTGTAATAGATGAAAAAGGTACAATTGCCTGGAGTTATTTATCGCCAACGGCCATTAATCCCGGTGCTGATGGTATTTTAGATGCATTAGAATCGTTAAACAGTAATAAAAAATAACATCATGGCATTAAAACCAGGCGTTGGACCAGCCGATCATAAACAAGGTGCTGAGCAGGCAAGCATTCAGATTGTAGAGTATGGTGATTATGAATGTCCGCATTGTGGTGCTGCACAACCCATCATCAAAGAAATAGAAGAAACGTTTGGAAGCCAGATTCTCTTTGTTTTCAGGAATTTTCCTTTACAGGAAACACATCCGCTTGCTATGTTGGCTGCACAGGTGGCTGAGGCCGCCGGCAAACAGGGAAAATTCTGGGAAATGCACGATGCCATTTACGACAGACAGTCGCAGCTCGACGAAGACATGCTGCTTTCGCTGGGTGCCGAAATCGGGCTTGATACGGATCTTTTTGAGCAGGATGTAGCAGACAGCCGTATACGGGAGAAAATTGAAAGTGATTTTGAAAGTGGCGTAAGAAGCGGGGTAAACGGAACACCTTCCTTTTTTGTAAACGGACAAAAATTTGATGGCGGCGCAACAGATTTGTATGCCATGCTGGAAGAAAGTGTTGAATAAGAAGAAATAAAAAAATCCCCCGGTATCAATCGGGGGATTTTTTATGGTCTTTTCGTCAGGTAAGGTTTTTCGTGGCATCAAATGCTGCCAACGGGTACTTACAAAATATCTGAACAGGTATTAAATACCTTTTTTCCGGTCTTATAAATTTCCTCTTAATTCCTGTTCACGTTCAAGCGACTCGAACAGCGCCTTAAAGTTTCCGGCACCAAAACTTTGCGCCCCTTTACGTTGAATAATTTCAAAGAAAAGTGTTGGCCTGTCTTCTACCGGTTTGGTAAAAATCTGTAATAAATAACCTTCCTCATCGCAATCAACCAAAATGCCCAGGCTTTCGAGTATTTTAATTTCCTCGTCAATTTTTCCCACACGCTGCGGCATCATTTCGTAGTAAGCTTCTGGTGGGGCACTTAAAAATTCTACACCCCGTGCTTTTAATTCTGTTACGGTTTTTACAATGTCTTTGGTTGCCACAGCAATGTGCTGCACACCTTCACCTTCGTAAAACTCCAGGTATTCTTCAATCTGCGATTTCTTTTTGCCTTCTGCAGGTTCATTAATCGGGAATTTCGAATAGCCATTTCCATTGCTCATTACCTTACTCATTAAGGCAGAATATTCAGTGTTAATCTGTTTGTCATCAAACGAAAGGATATTTACAAAGCCCATTACATCTTCGTACCATTTTACGGCCTCATTCATGCGGTTCCAGCCTACATTGCCCACGCAATGGTCAATATATAAAAGGCCGGCATCACCTGGTTTATAATCACTTTCCCAGGACACAAATCCAGGCATAAAAGCGCCGTGGTAATTCTTTCTTTCAATAAACA
>JASLGV010000391.1 GCA_030149995.1 Pedobacter sp. | reverse complement strand
TTGATGGTTTTGGCGATTTTACCAGTACCATGACAGCCGTAGGAAACGACAATCAGATCAAAGTACTGGATACCGTATCTTATCCGCATTCGCTCGGAGTATTTTATACCACTTTTACCCAGTTTCTGGGCTTTCCGCATTATGGCGACGAATACAAAGTAATGGGACTTGCACCTTATGGCGAACCGAAATACCTGGAACAGCTTAAACAAGTTGTTAAGCTTACAGATAACGGATTATTTGAGTTAAACCTGGCATATTTTAACCACCCAACAAAAGGCGTTAACATGGTTTGGGAAGATGGCATACCCGCCATGGACGCCTTATACACTAAAAAATTAATTGAAGACTTTGGCCCTGTCCGGAAAAATGATGAGCCACTGAACCAATATCACAAAGACCTGGCTGCCTCAGTTCAGGCGCTGGCCGAAACCGTTATCTTTCATATTTTAAATCATTTACAAAAGAAAACCGGCTTAAACAGTGTTTGTATTGCGGGTGGCGTGGCACAAAATTCGGTTGCCAACGGCAAACTGAAATTACATACAGGTTTTAAAAACATCTATCTTCCGCCGGCCGGCCACGATGCCGGCACAGCTATTGGTGCTGCCCTTTGGGTATACAACCAGCTGCAGCAACATGCCCGCACGGCCCCCATGCTGCACGGTTATTTTGGCAGTAAATACGGCGTTGAAGAAATAGAAAAACTACTAAAAACTAAAAAAATTACTTACCGGGTACTGGATGATGACGCGCTGTTTGAGACTGTAAGCAACTGCCTGATTAATGAGGGAGTGGTTGGCTGGTTTCAGGGGAGGGCCGAATTTGGCCCGCGTGCCCTGGGGCACCGTTCCATCCTCGCTGACCCCCGAAATGCACATGCCAAAGAAATCCTGAACAGCAAAATCAAGCGCCGCGAATCGTTCAGGCCTTTTGCACCTTCCATTCTTCAGCCATTTACTGCGGCTTATTTTGAACAGACCGACGATGTTCCTTTTATGGAAAAGGTTTTTAAAATACGTACTGAAAAAAGAGCCGAAATTCCGGCTGTAACACATTTGGATGGAACCGGCCGATTGCAAACAGTAAACCAGGCGGTAGAGCCTAAATATTATGGTTTAATTGAACGTTTCTATCAAAAAACCGGTACGCCCATTCTGCTCAATACTTCATTCAACGAAAACGAGCCCATTGTAAATACGCCACAAGAAGCCCTCGATTGTTTTCTGCGCACAAAAATGGATATGCTCGTAATGGAAAATGTGGTAATTGAACGTATACCGGAACCAGGCAAAGCATAAGCTTCAGGCCTGATACCAGCGTTTAAACTCCTTCTGTACAGACTGGCTTACCTCGGTACGACGGGCATCTTTCAAGTGATTAAAAGGATGTCTTAAAATAAGCCGGTACCGCCTGGATGAAATGTCTTCAACCTTGAAGATCAGCAAACGGTGCATAATGCAATACCGGTTAATCAGAAAATAATCATCGGCTGCCAATCCTTCCAAAACGACCTCAATCTTTTTTTGCACCACCTCATTTTCTCCGTTCAGGTAGTGTATAATGAGCAGGTTTCCTTGCTTGCATACGCAGGCAATCTCCTTAAAATTTATCGATAACATGGTTAGGTTCACCTCAGAAATGGATACGGGTGCCTCCCGCATTATTTTTTTGCGGTGATAGCTGTTTAACAACTGTAATTGATAAAGTGCCTCCTGTTGTTCTTTTTTGTTGATGTGCTGCATACTGTAATAACCGTTTATCACAAAAAGAAAAGACATGATTAGGGCCATATCCACACCAGCAAAACTATTTTCAAGTATGCTGCTTTGTCCATCAAGTTCAAAATAGATTGCTATCAGGCCATAATCAACAATTAATGGAATGAGCAATCCCCAAAAACATTGCAATACCAGGCGTTTATGACGTTCGTGCTGCTTGGAATACTTCCGGTATAAACGATCTGTAATCTCGTGTATCCAGATGGCCATAATCAAAGCGATTAAAAAACTGAACAAAACAGCCTTCAGATAATTGGGTGCCAGTACAACATTAAAGAAGTTAAAATTTGTACCCACCACCACCACCATGTGTGCCGCGAGAAGCAGGATCCCGAGCATAAGCCATCGGTTATGATGGCTGCTTTTCAGAAAATTTGAAACAGCATGAAAGATAAACATAGAGAGCGAAAGTGATTAGTTTATTTATTCTAATTAAGCAATTTAGAAAAAAGCAAAAAGAGATACAAATAAAGGAAAGCATACAGGTATTTGTACTTAGTTAACCGATACAAAGCGTATGGATCAAAAAATAAACCGTATTTAATGGCCTATTTACTCATACAGGTTGTATGGGTAAATATAAAACAACAATTTAAAGCTTGGGATCTGTCTGCCTGTAACCTTACTTAGCGCTAAATCATTATTAACCCTTGAAAATTATGCACAAGTATCCCTTTACACCAATTGGTGTAGCAGCACTCTTTCAGCAACTGTACAAATTAGACGATGCAGCCTTGCTGATCGAAGCTGATGAAATCAGCGATGATCTGATCGATTGGTCTGTCAGACATTTCGAATTCACAAATCGACAGATAGAATTTTTAGAAACAGTGAATACTGAGTTTATTAATTTTGTTTCTGCCCAGGCATCTGTCGCCGTGAGTAACCGGCTTTCCATTATACTCAACAAGCCCGATACTTCGGGCCTTAGAGAAACAAAGCTGATCCGGTCTGAAAGTAATCTAACAACCACAGCCCTTCCGGATGGCAGTGTTGAAGCCAACGGTGAATTGATTATCGAAATTAGCTATTAAAAAGGAAGGTGGTTGCCATCAAAATAAATTAAACCTGGCAACCACCTTTTTATATCTGTGCACTTATCCCCATAGTTCTTCCGTCCACTTATTTTTCCCGGGGAAATTTATCTGCAATCAGGTTTAGGTTTATGCCATGTTCAAGGTAGGCTTTTAAACCATCCAGTACCGTTGTAAAACCTCCGCTTGCTTCGTTTACCTGTTTAAGCAAACCGGCTCCTGTTTGTGCAAAACCCTGCTGTTTAATGGTTACATAGGTTGTATCGGCAGAAAATGCCATAAACTCAATTTCGACCAGGGTTTTATATTGATCCCAGCTAAAAACAATCTTTTTATCGGGTACCAGCTCCTGTACATGTACCGTGCTCGATACCTGGTACATTTCCCACTCCCAGGTAATGGTTTTTCCCTGTTCCAGTATTCCGCTGGCTCGTGTAAACCAGAAATTTCGTGTTATTTCCGGGTTTATAAATGCTCCGTAAACGATTGATACGGATTTTCTAATCAACATTTGAGCCGTAACCAGGGGTGTTTTATCGGAATGTTCCATGGGTATAATTTTCTAAATCAACAGAATGTATTTCCTGCATACAACCTTGCCATAAGCAGGTAAACTAAGATAAAGAAAAGCAGTGGCATGTTCAACCAATACCCATTCTTTAATTCCTGTAAGTTGTCGCTTAAGCAATTACAATGTTTTATTCCATTCCTCCCGATCTTTTAGCCGCTCTTCTAACGGTTCATCGCTAAAAAAACCAGTTTCTGCCTCGTCTGTTGCCTGCTGTGCAGCCCTTGCATATTCAAACATTTTATTTTCATAATCATCTATGGCCTCCCTTATGGAAGAAAAGTTTCCTTCCGTCAGGTTTTCTGAAAGGTAAAGTGCATCTAATAAACCAATGTTTACACCAATCCCCGCAAAGGGAGGCATTACATGTGCGGCATCGCCAATCAGGGTAAGGCAGGAGGAGGATGTCCATTGATGCTGCAAAGGCATTTTTCTCATCGGCAAAGCTGAAAAATAGTCGGTTGCAGCAAAAAGTTGTTTATAGCGTTCGTCCCAGGTATTACAAAGATCCTTTAAAAAAGTAATCATCCCAACCGTATTTCCAGAATCAAGACCTTTATCCGTTAAAAAGTTTTCATTTTTTCTTAAGGCTACGTAATAATTAATTGCACCTGCGGCTTTGATCTGAGAAAACAACATCTTTTCTGCATCGCCCAATACCATCAGGTTATCTTCTTCGCAAAGCTGCTTGTAATCCGGACAGCTTTTGGCCGGATCCAACACTTCACCCTGAATAATAAAGGTACCTGTGTATTGCGGTATATCAGCGGTAACATATGTACGCACTTTTGAGCGGCCGCCATTTGCACCGATTACCACATCTGCTACAGCAATGCAGCCATCTTCAAAGTGAATGCGGAACTGGTTACCGTCTTCCTCCAGCGATACAAACTTTTTGTTCCACAACACCGTACCAGGTTCCAGACTGTTAAGCAATAAGGTACGTAAATCATTCCGGTCTATTTCGGGGCGCTGGTAAAACTGCGCTTCCTGTGGAAATTCCTGCATAATAATCCGACCGTTAATATCTGTTCCGCGCTCGCCGGTCGGTTTGGCCATGTTATAAAATGCTTCTAAAAGTCCGGCTTTTTCCAATGCCCGTTGCCCCGTGGTTCTGTGAATATCCAGCGTACCGCCAGAAATTCGCGTACCGGCCTTTGCATCCCATTCATAAACACGAACCGTAACACCCGCCATCTGCAATAAGCGGGCGGTGGTTAACCCTACAGGGCCTGCACCTATAATGGCTACTTCTTTATTTTTTAATAATTGATTTTTCATTCTTATTGTTTAATAAGGCAAAAATCAAGTATCGTTTATGAATAAAATAGTTACTTTTAATTAAAAAATAGTCTTATCTGGGAAAAACATTATGTATGAATGAAACAACC
>JASLGV010000299.1 GCA_030149995.1 Pedobacter sp. | reverse complement strand
AAAAGCCATTGAGGAAAAAGGTATTGAGCTGAAAAGTTCTAAACTGGAGCGTATTGCCCTTTCTCACCACGAAGTAACGGAAGAACAAGCTGCCGATGTACTGAAGCTTATTGACAAACTGGAAGAGGATGATGATGTGCAGGCTGTTTACCACAATATGGCAGAATAAAAAAAGCATTGAATTTTGTTTAGCCTCCGGTGTTGCTTACACCGGAGGCTTTTTATTTCAAGACGGTTGCGGCCCGGATTCTCAGTAACAAAAAAGCACTGTTAAATGTGAAACAGTGTTTTTAAATGCTTTAACAATTGTTATGGCTCTATGCCATTATTTCTTTTTATGCGAAAACAACCAGGGCAGTAGCTCCGGTTCAGCAAAGGCGCTGTCCCAGCTGTTGTGGTTGTCTTTTGGATAGAGGCTAAATTTAACTTCACTTCCAACCGTTTTAAGTCTTTCGGCAATGGCAATGGAGAATGCCGGATCTACCACATCGTCTTTTGCGCCATGGAAAATCCACAAAGGAACATTTTCGTATTTTTTAATGTTGTTGGTATTGTCTCCGCCACAGATAGAAAATGCAGCAGCAAAAGTTCCGCGTTTACGTCTCAGCAACTCAAACGTACCCATTCCACCCATCGAAAGCCCGCCAACATATACCTGGTGTTTATCTACATAAGGTTTTTTAAGAAAGTCTTTTACCATTCCGGTTAATGCATGCATGGCTTTGGTTGGCTTACCGCCTTCTACAAAACTAATTTTTCTTTTACCACTTTCTGAGGTCGACATGTTTACGTTTGCCCAGAAATCATTTTCCGGGCACTGGGGAAATACAACAATGGCTGGAAAGCTTTTACGCCGTTGTGGTTTTAAAAAGAGCTTACCTCCATGAACCAGTTGTTTCTCATTATCTTTTCCGCGCTCGCCACTTCCATGCAGAAAAAACAGGATGGGGTATTTTTGGGTAGGATCGAAATTCTCCGGGAAAAGTACCCTGTAATAAATAGAGTCTTTGCCCTTAATAAAACTCCCCTTATCGTATTTTTTGAAATCCTGTGCATTCAGTTTAAAGCATAAAAACAGACACAGCAGGAAAGTTGCTATTTTATTCATGTACACAAATAAAAAACCCCGGCTGTTTAACAACAATACGGGGTTATGATTTGGATTTATGTGTTCTTTTATTTTAAGGTGAAATTCTGCTCTTTAACATCACGCGAATTGGATCCGATAAATACTTTAAAATCGCCGGGTTCTGCTACGTATTTTAAATCTGCATTGTAGAATTTAAGATCATTTTCTGTAATGGTAAAGCTTATTTCTTTGCTTTCGCCCGGTTTCAGACTTATCTTTTGAAATCCTTTTAATTCTTTAACCGGTCTGGTGCTGCTACCAACTAAATCGCGGGTATATAACTGTACCACTTCTTTACCTTCAACATTACCGGTATTGGTTACGGTAACCGTAGCGGTTATGGTTTTACCTTTTGTAAGGGTATTGCTGCTTAACTTAACATCTCCATAGGCAAAAGTTGCGTAGCTCAATCCAAAACCGAAAGGATACAAAGGATCGTTGCTTACATCGAGGTAGTTTGAACGGAATTTGTTAAACCATTTTCCATCTGCAAGCGGGCGGCCTGTATTTTTATGGCTGTAATAAAGTGGCAGCTGACCTACGTTTTGCGGGAAGGTTACCGGAAGTTTACCAGAAGGGTTTACATCGCCAAACAGTACATCGGCAATGGCATTGGCAGCCTGTGTACCTCCAAACCACACATTCAGGATGGCTGGTACATGCTCGCTTTCCCATTTAATGGTCATCGGACGGCCGGCAAATAAAACCAAAACGACTGGTTTGCCTGTTTTTAAAAGGGCTTCTAAAAGTCTTTTCTGTGTATCGGGAATACCAATGTCGGTGCGGCTTGAACTTTCGCCGCTCATTTCTGAGCTTTCGCCCAGCGCTGCAACGATTACATCGGCCTTTTGGGCAATATCCAGGGCCTCTTTAATAATGGTTTGCTCATCGCGGGTATCGCGTGGTATTTCGCGGCCAAACATCGTAGAATGGTTTTGTAAAGTTGCATCAGCTGTTAAGTTAGCCCCCAAAGCATGCAAAACCTTTACGCCGCTGCCACCCACAGCCTGTAATCCTTCCAGTAGGGTAGGTGGAGTGGTTAAGTCGGCATTTACACTCCAGGTACCTGGCATATTCGATCTGGTATTGGCCAGAGGGCCTACCAGGGCAATGGTGCCATTTTTTTTCAACGGAAGGGTACGGGCATCATTTTTTAACAATACAAAACTTTGTGCAGCGGCCTCACGTGCTGCCTGTAAGTTAGCCGGGGTTAAGATCTCTGTCTTAGCTCTTTCTTCATCGCAATATTTATACGGATCATCGAAAAGACCCAGTTTATATTTAGCTTCTAAAATCAGCCTGCAGGCATTGTCAATGGTTGCAACAGAAACTTTTCCTTCCTGTACTGATTTTTTCAGGGTTGTTAGAAAACCTTCACTTACCATGTCCATATCTGTACCGGCATTCAGGGCTTTGGCCGAAACGGTTTGAAGATCTCCGATTCCATGATCGATCAATTCGCTCACCCCTGTGTAATCTGAGGCAACAAAACCTTTAAAGCCCCATTGTTTGCGCAGTAAATCTGTTAACAACCATTTGTTGGCCGTTGCAGGAATTCCGTTGATATCGTTAAAAGATACCATGATGCTACCGGCACCGGCATCTATAGCCGCTTTGTATGGTGGCAGATATTCGTTGTACATTCTGTCTAAACTCATATCTGTGGTGTTGTAATCCCGGCCAGCTTCTGCCGCTCCATATAAGGCAAAGTGTTTAACACAAGCCATCAGGGTATTTATCTTTTTCAAATCATCACCCTGGTAACCTTTTACCATTACACGGGCAATTTGCGAACCTAAGTAGGTGTCTTCGCCACTTCCTTCTGATATACGTCCCCATCGTGCATCGCGCGAAACATCAACCATTGGTGAAAATGTCCAGTTCAGACCATCGGCACTGGCTTCTGTTGCTGCAATACGGGCGGTACGCTCAATAAGTGGTAAATCCCAGCTGGCAGCTAAACCAAGTGGAATGGGAAAAACCGTTTTGTATCCGTGTATTACATCCTGACCAAAAATGATTGGAATTTTTAAACGACTTTTTTTAATGGCTATTTCCTGCGTTTTGCGGATTCTTGCAGGGGTGGTCATACTAAAAATACCACCTACTTCGCCTTTCGCAATTTTTGCTTCAACATCTGTACTCACCGTAGAACCTGTTGTTGCCTCGCCGGCTGTAACAAGATTCAGCTGACCGATCTTTTCTTCGAGGGTCATCTTTTTCATCAGGGTGCTGATGAACGTATTCATTTTAGCAGTTTCGGTAGGGGGGGCTTTCTGGGTTTGTGCATGTGCAGTTGTTGTGCAAAGCACCACAAGAGCCATTAAATAATTCGCAGTTTTCATTGTAAATTGTTTTTTAAAAGTGGAGCGCTCATACTTGCTTGTATGATTATTAAATAATTAAGGTTAAATTTTTGATTGCAGATTTCCGTTTAAGATGCAGTTCCGTTAAAGGATTAAATCTTTCATTTAATCAGGTATGGGGTTATCTGTTTTACCCAGATATCATATCCTTCTTTTTTCATATGCAACATATCCGGCAGGAATAATTCGGGGCGTAAAGCACCTTTTGCGCCCTGCATGGGCGTATCTACATCTACATATTTGGTTGCTTTATAATGTCCGAGATATTCTTTAATCAGGGTATTGGCATGTAATATGGTAGATGAAAACTTTACACGCGATGGGCTTTGCTTGATGGAAACATAGATTACCGGTACATCGGGCTGATGATTTCTGATGTTTGTAAAAAAGGTTGCAAAACGGTTTAACGTTTCGAGCGCACTGGCACCCGAGGCAATGTCGTTTTCGCCACTGTAAATTACAATTTGCCTGGCCTGGTACGGATAAACAAGATCTTTGATGTAGAAATCAGCTTGGGCAAGCGTAGAACCGCCAAACCCCCTGTTGATGGCATTATACGGTTTAAAAACATTTTCAAGTTCTTTCCACATTCTTAAAGAGGAACTCCCAACAAAAAGGATTCCGCCTTTTTTAATACCATTCAGGCTGTCTTGTTTTTTAAAATCCTGAATTTCGTTCCAGAATTCTGGTTTGTTTTGGGCGTGTGCACCCAGTATTAAAAGCGTGTTTAAGCAAATTAAGAAGCTAAAAAATAGTTTTTTCATGTATATAAATTAAAAAAAGGATAAGGGTTTCCGCCCTATTGAACGTTTAAGTTAAAAAAAATAAAGTGTTCCAGTTTATTTTTTTAATTCCGGACTTTTAAAATCAAGTTTTACTAAACCCTGCTGTACATCCTTGTTTTGCATAAATAATTTCCAGAGTAACCCGGAGCGGTAGTTCTCAATCATTACCACCATGGGTCCCTGGTCGATTCCTAAATATTTTTTAGGATACCAGTTGTCTGTTTCAGAAAAGGCATCGTAAAAACCATATTTTCCCCATACTTTATCGCCCAGATTTTCATACAGATGTCTGATTACCTTCATCGATTGCTTAGGCGTGTAAGGGATAGAAGAAATGGCTGCTGTAGGTGATATAACCCCAAAATCTTCCTGTATGCTATGGGCAGCATAACCTTTTACCGAATAACTTGCTGTTAAACCCCAGTTGTTTTCTCCATATCCTTTAAAATCTTTTGGATTGGCTACGCAGTAATCGTGGATAGCCAGCGTTTGGTTTACATTGTTTTCCCAGTAATCTGCGTAACGGTCTTTTAAACCTTTAGGGTTGAGGCCGAGATAGCTGTAATGGGCCCAGAAAAGGGGACCAACACTTTTTGGTGCACCTTGATAATCAACCGGGATGTGGTGCCCATAAAGATCGAAACTGGCCTTAATGGCACCATTTCTCGCCCATCCTTCGTGATATACTTCGGCAGGAACCGTATGGGTAGGGGATGCCGCTGCCAAAACATACATAATTAAACATTCGTTGTACCCTTTAACCGGGAAGTTCATTTCCCATTTATATTCGGGCGACCAATGCCAGTACAATACATTTTGTCCGTTGCGGTACCAGCTAAAATCGATTCCGCGCCACAGCTCGTTTGCCTTACTGGCTACGGCTTTTTCGGCAGGGGTTCCGTTTTTATAATATTCATATACGCAAATCAGCGACTGTGCAATAAACGAACTTTCAACAAGGTCGCCGCCGTTATCTTTTTGGCCAAATGGTTTTACTTTTCCGGTTTCACCATCCAGCCAGTGTGGCCATGCGCCGTGAAAACGATCGGCACGTGCCAAAAAATCAAGAATTTTATTCAAGCGGGCCAAGCCTTCTTTTTTGCCAACATATTTTCTGTCTATACCACTTAAAATGGCCATAATACCAAAACCAGTAGCACCTGTGGCTACAATATGCTTATCATTTTCGGGATATACACCATCTACGTGGTAACGTTCTCTTGCTGCACCGGAAACAGGCTCGGCTCCATCCCAGAAATAGTTGAAGGTTTGTTTTTGGACCAGGTTAAGCAAGGCCTCATCTGAAAGGTTTTTTCTGGTTTTAACCTGCGCCTTTAGCGCACTGGCAGTGGTCATGAAAAGCATCAAAAAAATGCCGTATCGGAATGTAAATTTCATGTATGTGTGTTTAAAGATTTGCTGCATTAAAGCCCAGATTTTTCAGGCCTGTTTTTACTTCTGGAGCGCTCATAAATAAATTCCAGATCAATTTTGTACGGTAGTTTTCAATCATTACAATAATAGGACCCTGGTCGATCGCCAGCGTTGAACTGGCAAACCATTGATCTTTTAAAGAGAAGGAGTCGTAAAAACCATAATCTCCCCAGGTCTTATTACCAAGTTTATAATAGAAAAAATGTAATGCGGCCATGGATGCTTCGGGCGTATAAGGCATAGAGGCGAGCGCGGCTGTAGGGGCAATTACACCCAAATCATTTGTTGGCGAGCTGGCAGTATATCCATTTGGGATATCGCTTGCGGTAAGACCCCAGCAATTTTCGCTGTAACCATAATGATTTAAGGGATTTGCTTTACAATAATTATAATTGATTAAGGCATGGGCCCTGGTTTGTACTTCGTAATTGGCGTAGGCATCTGAAAGTCCGTTGGGATTAATGCCCAAAAATGAATAATGCGAAAAGAACATCGGACCTCCGTTGGGCGGACCTAAGGGTAACTGAACACCGTAATAGGTATTGCCGTTTTTCATAGCACCGTTCTGTGCCCATCCGGCATCGTAAACGGCCTTCGATATCGGGAAGGTAGGAGAGGCAGCAGCCAGCACGTAGGTAACCAGACTTTCGTTCCAGCCTTTAATAGGCAGGTTCATCTCCCAGTTGTAATCGGGACTCCAATGCCAGTAAAGTACATTGCTGTTGTCTTTCCGGTACCAGCTCCATTCAACGGCATTGTAAAGTTTGGTAATCTCTGTTCTTAAGCTTGCTTCGTTAACATCGCTTGCATCAAAATATTGTCGTGCCGTTAATAAACCAGCCATTAAAAAGGATGTTTCTACCAGGTCGCCTCCATTATCTTTAAGGCTAAATGGAACGGTTTTGGCCGTGTTTCCGTCCAACCAGTGTGGGTATACACCATGAAAACGATCGGCTTTTTTTAAAAATGTTACCACTTTTTGTAAATGGTTTAAGCCTTCGGTGCGTGTAATAAAACCACGGTTAACTGCTGTTACCAATGCCATGATGCCAAAGCCTGTACCACCAGTGGTAACGGTATTACCCGAGGTATTTCTTTCGCGGGCCATGCCACTACCTGGATGGGCAAAATCCCAGAAATATTTAAAAGTTTGTTTTTGTACCAGGGTTAATAAATCTTCGTCGCTGATGCGTGCAAATTTATCTGTATCGTCTAAACCGGTGGTCAGGTTAATGTTAACCGGATTGACCAGTCGGCCGCCGGTGGAAGATTTTAGGTTGTTGTTAATGCTAAGTATATAGCCTGTAAAGGCTGATAATACATTTTTAGGGGTAATTACAATGGATTTATCTGCATTCAGTACCTGTAGATTATAGGGTACTTCATTGCCACCCGGTCCTGTAAGTGCTATGCCTGTAGAGATACTGGCAGTACCAACGGGTTCGGTGAAATTAATTTTTATAACAGGTAAATTATTGAGTCCTTTATAGTCCAGGGTGCCGTTGTACTGATCGTTAACGGTAAAGGATAAAGAGGTTTCCTGTGTAGAAGGGTTGGCTGTTTTGCGATCTTTTTTGCAACCAAACATCAGCAAGCCTGTAAGCAGGAATAATAAGAATTTTGTAGGTCGTTGAAAAAGAGTCATGGGTAACTTTAGGTTTAATTTGTAAGGTATAAAACCAGCCACCGGACATGATCCGGCGACTGGTTGAGCAAGAAGACTATTTGCCGGCTTTTCCTAAATTGTACAATGCTTTAATATGTGCATCAGGAAGTACGGTATTAAAAATTCTTATTTCATCAATGCTACCGGTCATGGCGGCAAAACTTGCATCTGCATTCACCGATTTACCCGGAATAGAATTGTAATTGGCGCCTATGATAAACTCGCCGGGTTCGTACGATTTAAACAAATTATCGCCGGTACCGCGGTTGTTGTAAGAACCGATGTCGATACCATTTGCCCATTCTTTAAATACGCCCGAAGTACCATCGTAAGTTAATACCAGGTGTGTCCATACATTGGCTCCGATTTTAGGCGACAGAGTAGCGTTCAGGTTGTCTTGAGAACCACCAACTTTTGTGGTAAATCTTGGACCTACCTTCAAGATATCGGTATTGCTTGCCGGATAGCTGTTGGTATTTAACCTGAAATCGAGGCTGCCATCAAAAATACCCGGACGGGCAATTTGCATCAGCATGGTTTTTGTTGCACCGTTGTTGGTAATCTGAATCCAGGTACTGATGGTAAAGCTTTTTAGCGAGTCGGTTTTTAATGCACCCAGCTGTTTGGCAAAATACAGGTAACCTGAACTCAGTTTAATGGCCTTGCCTCTTACCCCCGGGATAAAAGAATCGTTGGCTGTTTGTGTGGGCGCTGTTCCTGATTTAAGCTCATTTTTGGTATCATCGAAAGACCAGTAAGCCTTTAAATTTTTCGGAAAAATCTCATCCGAAGAGGAATAGCCATCAATTTTACCTGCATAGGCAGAAGGGTCTGTTTTAGGCAGATTATTGGGGTTGTCGCTCTTTTTACAGGCCGACAAAAGAGCCGAGCAAATGGTAATGCCAAGCGCCAGGCGTTGTATATATAATTTTTGGAGTTCCATTTATATCATGTATTTAAGGTTAGTAACCAGGATTTTGAGTTAAAATACCTTTACTTAAGTCGATTTGTGTTTGTGGAATAGGCAACAGATTATCACGCGAGGCAACAAAATTTGGTCTGCCCGATGCTGGTAAAACAGAACCTGCAATACCCCACCTAACTAAATCGAAAAAACGATCGTGTTCCATACCCAGTTCAACCCTTCTTTCTTTTCTGATATCCTCCCGTAATTCGTTCTGATCTACGGTTGTAATATCCGGTAAAGTACCTGCAGGTGCACCCGTTCTTGCTCTTGCGCGCACACTGTTCAGCGCTGTTTTGGCTGCTGTTATGTTTGCTGTACCGCCCAGTTCGTTGGCAGCTTCGGCATACATTAACACCACATCGGCATAGCGTAATATTCTGATGTTCATCCATCTGCCTGCCCGGTTGTTGTACATGGCTCTGTAAGATGGATTGCTGTATACTTTATGATTATAAATTGGATTTACCCAGGTAGTTGGAGTGGTTTCGCCATAAACTGTTTTGTAGGTTGTAGCGGCCGTACTTCTGTATAAGAATGTTCTGGCTCTTCTCGGATCATTTGGCTCATAAGCATTTTCCAGATAAGCATTAGGAACATTCCAGCCATAACCTAAGTTCCAGTCGCCACCATCTCTTACGCCCTGCCATTGTGTAAATTCAGCGCCATTGGCTGTTGGTACAGCTGCGCTGGCAGTTGCCTGTACTTCAAAAACAGATTCTTTACTGTTTTCGCCAGATTCGCCGAATATTTTATCATAAGGGGTAGATAAATCGTATGCTCCTGATGTTATCACCGCATTGGCAGCACCCATGGCGGCACTCCATTTTTGCTGTGTCAGATATACTTTGGCTAATAATCCATTGGCCATCCCTTTGGTACTACGGCCTACAAACTTCTTATCCCAGTTTAATGGCAGGTTTGCAGCAGCGAATTGAAGGTCACTTTCTATTAAAGCATAAATTTGTGCGGCCGAGCTTTGTGGTACATTGCTCTGATCTACGGTTAATACTTTATCAATAAGTGGAACTCTTCCGTAAAAACGCACCAGGTTAAAATAAGCGTAAGCTCTTAAAAACCTTGCTTCTGCCTGCGATTGTATTTTTTGGGCATCTGTAGCAATGATTTCCTTGTTGTTTTCAACCTGATCCAGTACGGTGTTACATTTTGAAATAAAGTTATAGTAACCTTTCCACATGCCGTTAACAAAGCCGTTACTTGGTAACACAGGGAAATTATCCATGCTGATGGCATCGGCACCACCATCGGTCGCTGTAGAGCCTTTATCAGCATCGTCACCTCGTACACTGGTGGCTAAGAAGAAGCCTGTACAATGAATATCATAAGATCTTAAATCATTGTATACGGCAAAAAGATATAAATCATATGGACCTGAACCGGCAGGGTAGGGGTAGTTTTCGGTGGTGTATTCGCCCTGCCTTTCGGTATCCAGAAATTTCTTGCAACCGGTTATCGAAAATATCATAACAGCAATCAGGGCTGTTGCAATACTCTTTTTGGTTTTTATAATCGTTTTCATTCTGTTTGGATTAATAAGTTTAAATTAGAAAGTTAAGTTTACACCCAGCGAGTAAATAGCTGGTACCGGGTAAACACCGTTATCTGCACCGCTACCAAGTATGTTTGATATTTGTGCTTCCGGGGTATAACCACTTACTTTACTCCATGTTTTAAGGTTCTGACCACTTGCAAATATTCTCAGGTTCTGAATACCGGCCTTCTGAAGATTTTTGAAAGTATAACCTACCTGAACATTACGTATACGGAAATAACTACCCGATTCCAGGTAATAACTGCTAAACAACAGGTTGTTTCCACGCGCATCTATAATGGGTTCTACGTTGGATGTACCCGGGCCTGTCCAGGCGTTCAGTCTGTTGCTTTCGTAATTTAAAGGCGCAAAATTTGCCGTACGGCGCTGGGTATATATTTTATTCCCGGCTACTCCCTGGCCCTGAATAGAAGCATCAAATCCTTTATAGCCGAAAGAGATGTTTAATCCGTAGCTATATGGCGGGAATGGTGTTCCAAGATAGGTCCTGTCTGCCGGTGTAATTACGCCATCACCGTTAAGATCTGCATAAGCAATGTCGCCCGGTAAAGAGTTTGCCAGATGTGGCATCCTGTCTAAATCAGCCGTAGACTGGTAAATGCCCACTTGTTTATATCCATAGAAATAACCTACCGAGCGGCCACTTTCTGTAAGGTTCACCCCACCATTTCCTAAAATCTGGAAATTGCTGGTATTACCGATCGAGTTTACGATGTTTTTGTTGTAACTGAAATTACCTGTTATACCATAGGTGATGTCTTTACCAAGCTGGTCGTTCCAGCCTAAAGTTACTTCTATCCCCTTATTGGTTATTTTACCGAGGTTTGTAAAATAAAGCAGGGTTGTATTTGGTACCGTAAAGCTGGTTAAAATTCCATCGGTTGTTTTGTTGTAATAGTTAAAACCAGCGCTTAATCTGTTGTTAAGGGTTCTTAAATCCAGTCCAAGATCAAAACCTTGTACAATTTCAAAGTGCAGATTTGGATCCGGAATATAGGCATACTGAACAGCCGGGAATACATTTTCGCCAAATACAGCGGTTGCAGCCTGCGAAATGGTTTGCTGATACATATTTGGATCTACGCCTTTAGAGTTGCCCAACCGGCCCCAGGCAGAACGGATTTTTAAGAAATCAATGCCTTTTACGTGTTCTTTAAAGAAATCCTCTTCACTGGCAATCCAGCCCAATCCCACACTACCAAATGTTCCCCATCTGTTTTGAGGTGCAAAGCGCGAACTTCCGTCTCTTCTGATGGTGGCATTTAACAAATATCTGTTTTTGTAAGCATAACTTAAACGACCAAAAACACCTGCATTGGATTCTTCTGCACCATAACCTTCGTTGGTTGTAATGTTATCTCTTGCAATTACATTTAAATACCATAAGTTCGGATTTGCCGGAACCCGTAAGGTAGAATCTGTTCTGGAACCCTGCAACATGGTGCTTGAGTTATACAGACTCGAAAAACCGACCATGGCAGTTATTCTGTGATCGCCTTTAATGGTTTTATCGTAGGTAAGCGTATGATCCTGCTGATATTTTCTGCTTTCGTAAGCGCTCTGGCTAACACTTGTTCTGGCCGTCGCATCGAAGTAAGTTTGAGTAGGCGTGGTACCTTCTCCAATATTCACAACCGTAAACGGAAGCGGGGTATAACTTCTGGTATTGTTGAAACCTAAATCGGTATAAAAAGCAGACTTAAAGGTGAAATCTTTTAAGAATTTAATTTCAGCGAAAATGCTTCCGTTTATTCTGTAACCTCTGTCGATAGATGTATTTCTGTAGCGGTTTATTGCGTATACCTGGTTACCAACCTGTGCCCTTTGGAAAGAAGGCATGGTGTTGTATAAGCCGGCATCATTGGTAACTGGTACAATAGGAGCAGCATAGATGGCCGAATTCAGGTTGGCTGCTGTAGGTTGGTTTCTAAAATGAAAGCCTGTAATATCTGCACCAACTTTTATGTTATCGGTAATTCTAATTTCTTCGTTGATTCGGGCAATGAATTTTTTGAAGTTGTTGTATTTTACGACTCCATCCTGGTTGTTGAAAGCCAAGCTTACCAGCGTTGTGCTTTTTTCGTTGTTGTTTGAAATGCTGAGCGAGTTGGTATTGATGGCGGCATCCCTTAAAATCTCTTTCTGCCAGTTGGTATCTCCATGATAGCTTTCAAAACTAAAAGGCGCGGCACCAGCATTAGATAGTGCAGCCGAATATAACTTTGTAAAACCAGCGGCATCGGCTACATCAATTAGTTTATCAACATGCTGAATACCCACCGTACTTTGGAAGTTCACAACGGTTTTACCTCTTGCTGCTCTCTTGGTTGTAATGGCAATTACACCATTTGCCCCTCTTAAACCGTAAATGGCAGTAGAGGAAGCATCCAGTAAAATATCGACGGTTTCGATATCGTTTGGATTAAGAAAGTCAATGTTGTCTTGTAGTAAACCATCAACTACGTATAATGGATTTGCGTCTTTTGTACTTGCAATACCTCTTAAACGTACCGTTGGGCTTGATCCGGGTGCACCGTTATTAGTAACGGTCATCCCCGGTACTTTACCTTGTAAGGCCGAAATGGGATTGGTTGTTGTTATTTTTTCAATCTCAGTGCCTTTAACACTTGTAATCGATCCTGTTACATCGATTTTCTTCTGGGTTCCGTAACCCACTACCACCACCTGCTCCAGTTCCTGGCTGGCGGGTTGCAAACTGACAGTTATGGCCGTTCTGCTGTTTACAGCAACTTCCTGGCTTGTATAGCCCAGATAACTAAATACCAGTATGGCATTTGAAGGTGCGTTGATGCTAAACGCACCAGATACGTCTGTCTGTGTTCCGTTTTGTGTTCCTTTTACCACCACGCTTACGCCTGGGATAGATGACTTGTCTTTGCTATCTGTTACCGTTCCTTTAACGGTAATGTTTTGCGCAAATGCAACGTTAATAGCAAGAACACATAATACGGCGAGAACAGAAATTTTTGTAAAAGTTCTTTTCATGCTTTTATTATATTTTTGGTTATTTAAGTTTAAATGTGGACTTGTTTTTTTGTCTGTGCAAGTGATTTTACCTCTACATTATTACGTCAAAGCGTATAAAATGGATTGTAATAAAAGAAAACCAATTGCCTTTTTGGCCTAAAAAAGCGATTTTTGGTGTCAGGAGGTAAATACCTTAGTGTAATTGTGTGTATAAATTACACTAAGATGTTTAGAGAGGTGATAAAATAGGTTATGAGAGGTAATGATGTAGTGCTACAACTCCATTAAAAACTCCGAGAGGTTCTTATCATGTGGGATGGAGAGTTTTTTTCGCAGGCGGTAACGACGTATTTCTACACCTCTAAGGGTGATGTTAAGAAGCGAAGACATCTCTTTACTGCTCATGTTCATCCGTAAGTAAGCACAAAGTTTAAGGTCTTTCTGAACCAGGTCCGGGAACTGATTTTTCAGCCGTTTAAAGAAACTTTCGTGTGCTTCATTAAAACTATTTTCAAAAAGGTTCCAGTCACGCTCATCGTTCATTCCATCGTTAATTACTTTCTGGATTTTACGTATCTGATCATCTGCAAGTTTCTTTCCATTTTCGTCTTTAAGC
>JASLGV010000272.1 GCA_030149995.1 Pedobacter sp. | reverse complement strand
CAATTCTATGTGTTGCTGCTTTTGGATAGCTCTTAATTCCAGCAGATCAACACAATTTTTTATAAGTACCTGTACATCGACCGGTTCTTTTTTTAATTGATCTTTTTGAGCATTGGTTCTCAATAAATCACCTACAAGCATTAGAGAACGGTTCCCGGATTCTCTAATTAAATTTAAAGTTTCCTGGTCTTCCTCGTTACGTTCAACATCCAGCATTAGCTCGGCGAGCATGGTCATGGCGCCTACCGGATTACGCAAATCGTGCGCTACTACCTGCAGCAAACGTGTATTTTCCAGCTGGCTATGTTCCAGATCCTGCAGGGTAAGTTGTTGTCGCTCGTTTTGTTCGTAAATTTTTGTGTTCAGATCTGTCAATGCAGCTACTTGTTTACGAGCCCGTTTCAGATTTGTAATAATCAGCCAGATAATACCAAGCGCCATCAGCACAAAAAGAATGGCAGCGTATAAAGAAAGTTGTTTGATCTGGTTATCTTTTGATAGCAGTGCCAGCTGTTGTTGCTGTTGTTTTACCCGAAACCTGCTTTCAAGGTCTAAAGAGGCAAGTTCTTTACGCACATCGATAATGGAATCGCGAAGCTGATAATAGCGGTGTAAGGCTGTATATGCCTGGCTGGTTTGCTTGCGTTGATCAAAATAAGTCCATCGCAATTGATGAAACTGTTGCCATTCATCCAGGTTGCTTTTAAGTGAGGGATTGCGCTTCAGGTTGACTTCTATCTGTCTTAAAAGTGTATCGGCAGCCTGTAATCTTCCCTGGCGCAGATACAAATCAATAAGCTTATTTTCCGAAGCAATGGAAGGACTGCAACCACAGGAAGGCATGAGCATTAACTTTAGGCTTTCTTTAAGATATTTTTCAGCCTGTTTTTCCTTGCCTGTTAAAGCATAAATACCGCCAAGGTTACCGGAAAACTCTCCCTGGTAATAATCCTGCATGGCTTTCTTCATGTTGTATTGTTTCGCAAGTACCGGCAGAACAGACAACGCCTGTTGATAGTAAAAAGCGGCGCTGTCCAGCCTGCCTAAGCGTTCATAACACATCCCAAGGTCGTTTATTGTTGATTGAACAAGCGGCATTCTACCTTTTTCTGCGGGCGAAGGTTTGCAGGTATTTTCGTATTTGATGGTCATTTTTAAATAAGGAATGGCCTGGTCAAATTGCGATTGTTTGATCTTGATCCGTGCCAAAGCGTCGTAAAAAGTACCCACATCGCAGCTATCGAGATGTTTCCTTGCAAATTGCATCCCTTCGTAAAAACGGTCAAAAGCGGCATCATTTCGACGCTCTTTCAATAGTAAAGCACCATCATTGTAAACGGTCCAGGCATAATTTTGAGGATACTGATCAATCCTTTCGTTAAGCACGCGATACATACTATCAAGCATTTTCCGTCCATTAACCGTGTCATTCAGGTTGAATATATACATATTCGATTTAACCGAATACAATTTCCAGCGATCGCCCGGACCGGCAGTAGTAAAAGTTCGGGATAAGGAATCGAGGTATTTGACCAGAAGCTTTGGGTTATCTTTTGATAATTTAGAAGCGCTATCAAGAATTGACCGGGTTCTTTCTGGCTGGTCTTTCCCATCCGGTATTTGTTTTTTACAAGCACCGGATAAGAGGAAGATCAGGCCGCATATATAAAGCCATTTTTGTTCAGGTAACTTGATCATTTTCAATGAAAAATATTGATTCCGTGATTAAGTTACGAAGAATTCAACATAATTATTACAATTTAATTTACTCTTTACGATACTCTAATCAGTTTGTTATAATCAATTCGTAACGTTTGCTTTGCCAGTTTATATACAAAGATTTTTGGTTGCTATCATAGAACAGTTCCCGGATCAAAAACCCATTGTAGCTTATTGGTGCTTCCAGTAAAATACTGTTTGCTGCAATGGCCCAGCGGGTTTTTATAGTCTGGGTTTTACCCTGTTCATCCTGATACGATAAAGAAATTGTTCTTTGCAGGCTGTTACTCACCAGGTTGATCACAGGCTGGTGTGCTGCATCCAGCACCAACCTGATGTTTTTACCGGCGGCTGAAATAATATAACGATTTAAAGCCGTAGATAGCGTAGCCATACCACCTTTGGTGTAAGCATCATATTCTGTATCTGTAGCACGGATCAACAGCAAAATGCTTTGATTGAAATTACCTTCCAGTACAATCGTATCGGCTGTAGATCGTATAAAAGAAAATTCATTATCGGATAAGAAACCCTTACCACGGGTACCGTTTACAGGATCAGCCAGATAGCTCAGATAAGAGTATGTACTGAAAACAAGTGATGGTCTTTGTAACTGCTTAATCAAATATCCGCTCATATCCGGATTGTCAAAAGTTCTGGTAAAAGCAGAAGTGATGAGGTTATCCGCATAGGTTTGCACCCGACCGGCATCATTAAATTTAAATGAAAAACCAATGCCCGAGCCATTACCGGGAAACAGGGCAGCTTTCCAGCCATATTGGGGACTGATTAAAAGGTTCTGGTTTTTTCGAAGTTCTGCTGTGATACGCTGTTCTGATGTCTGATCAAAAATAAGCGTATCCTTTTTCTTGCAGGCCGAATAACTGATCATAATGCCGGCAATTATGAGGTAAGTAATATATTTTTTCATGTTAATCAAGCATTGTTGGTGGATTAAATAGTTGCATTTTTCAAAGCAATCTGTACGTTGTTTTGCAAACTGTAGAAGTCAATATTATAAGCCGATTTGAAATAGGCCACTACAATTGCCTCTTTTTGTCTGAGTTTGGCTATACCTGCCGAATAATTTGGCGTAATCAATTCTTTAATAAAGAAAGCCTGGATGGAGGCGATTGTTCCATTAAAAGCCTTATTAATATCAGCAAGATCTGCGAGCCGGTAATACTGCCCGGGCCCCAATCTCCCATAACTACCTGCCGGATATAGTGTCGGATCCGGCACCTGCACTAAAGCAGGCTTCAGATAAACATTTTCGTAATAATCTTTGCCCCAGGTGAGCATCCAGGAAACCATTTCGGCAAAATCCTCCCCTGGGTCCTTACGGGCATAACCCGAAATAAACCCCAGTGACAGGGGTTCAACAGGAGAATTGTACCAGTCGGCGATGTAATCAGATGCGGGCGATACCTGGAGAAATTCGGGTGGATATGCTTTTTTCTGGTTGAGGATATGCGTAAATTCATGGTGAATCAGATGAAGGAGATTGATTACATCTGTTTTGTTTTTTGTGTTGATGGTATTAATGCTGCTGAGCAGAATATCGAGCCCGCCTTCACCAAGGCCGTTAATACCATTACCATCTTTGGTGAGGATGGGACTTCCGGCAAGGATGATTTCTTTAGGAGCATAAGTTTTCATAAACAACTGGCTGCCGGTTTCGGCGTTATAAGGATCGATCCATACCTTTTTCATGGTAATCATGGCCGGGAGCACGCGGTCTTCACGGGGAGGAACCAGCGTATATTGCATATCAAAGGCAGACTGATCCCACTTATAGCGGATGTCAATATTGTAGGGCTTAACAAAAATTTCGGTTAATTGCCGGTCGAGTTCTGTGCTGCCCGAAACTTCCTGTCCCAGGTAATTATCCTGGGTAATCAGGTCATCCTTTTTTTTACAGGCACTGGTTAATAATAAGCCAGTTAAGAATAAATATTTTATAGAGGTGCTGATGGTTTTCATAATTGTATATCGTTTAATTATCTTGGATTAGCGGCCAATCCGCCCGAAGTCTGAGAGGTTTGCGGAATCTGCAGTACACGTCTCAGATCGTTTGCTGTAAGTTGAAAGGTTTGTTGATTTTCGTCTACATGAACTACAGGCAGGTGATGACGCAGAATATCAAACCAACGATGACCTTCCTGCATAAATTCTACTCTTTTAAAATCCAGAATGGTTTGAATAAATGCCTGCCGGGTATCTGAGGTTTTATAAAACGCCTGAACTTTTGCCACAGAAAGGTTGTGTTGATTCGGATTGTAATTACTGATACGGGTACTCAGATAGCCGTTAAGGAGAGTAATGGCATCATCATAACTCCCCAGCATGACCTGCGATTCAGCTTTATTGAACAATACTTCTTCGGCACTTAATAATGGAACATACATGTAATAATTACCAATCTTGGTGGTGATGGAAACAAAGTTCTGGTACCATTTATTAACGCCCATTAATTCGCCTGAAGATCCATAACCACCTGCTTTGTCTGCCCAGCTTCCACCCGTTACATTGGGTTGTAGATAAATCTGCCGCTGTAATGCTGAATTTAAGCCGTAACGGTAAGTCTGCCAGCCAAAACCCCAGATGGAAGCCGTTGTAGCCAGCAAAAGATTCGCCTTTTCGGTAGATTTTGTATACCTGCTTTTGATCTCTAAATCAGAAAGAGCCGAGTAAACGGTATTCCATGGACGCAGGTAAGATACTATATTACCAGTTAAGGCCAGGTTGGCCTGTGCAATAGCCTTATCATATTGCTGGCGGAACAGGTAGAATCGGCTGGCAAAAGCATGTGCTGCCGCCTGGTTAAAGCGATAAACACGAACTTTATAGACATTGTCATTCAGTAAGGGTAAACCAGCTGCCAGATCTTTATCAATCATATCATATACATAAGCCACCGTATTACGTTCGTATTTTGCGTATAAAGTAGTTTCGGGTGTTGTAACATATGGAATGCCAGGATCACTGGCAGCCGTAGCCGGATCGTACGTTTTGGCAAAAAGTGATACAAGCATAAAGTGTGCATAAGCCCGGGCTACCAGGGCTTCGCCTTTGTATGGATTATAGGCAGCCGGATCAGACGCATTCTCGCAAGCATTAAGCGCCAGGTTGGCCGCTGCAATGGCGCGGTAACAAGAAGCCCAGTATTCATCTACGGAACCGGCGTTATCAGAAGTGAAATCCATAAAACGATAGGGATTCTCATTTAGCAAAGGATCATTGTAGGTCGTTTTATAGCCCCGATCGCCAACATTATCCGACATGGACTCGCAAAAAGTAATATAATCCCGGTCAGGATAAGCGGTAACTAATAATTGTGATACTTTATCCGGACTGCTGAGTTCGGCCCGGTTATCGGGTAGGGTATCCAGCATTTTTTTACAGCCCGACAAAGACATCAGTAGAATAAATATGGGCAGCAACTTGCTGGTCAGCTTTCTGCATACCTGATTTTTAAATATTACAAAGATTTTCATTAGCTATTGAATTTAAATACCGATTTTTAAAGAAATAATCACCTGTTTAGACAAAGGTTGGGCAACTCCGCCTGCATTAAAAAATTCAGGATCCTGTCCTTCCAGTCTTTTATCAGCAAAGAGTAACCACAGGTTGGTACCGGCTGCCGTAACAGAAAGGGAGTTCATACCCATTTTTTTTGCAAGATCAGCAGACAGCTGATAACCAAGCGAAAGGTATTTAAGA
>JASLGV010000191.1 GCA_030149995.1 Pedobacter sp. | reverse complement strand
TGCCGTTTATGGCACTGGCACAGAACCCGGCACGAGATTACACGAATGCTGTTTTATGGCAACAACGCTCGGGCGAATACAGGGCCTTGTGTTTCCAGGCGTATAACTTTGCACGTTTATCACTTAAAGAAGCACTGTGGGCCGCTGATGGTAAAAAACCAAACTGCGTAATTGTAGATATAGACGAAACCGTACTGGATAATTCGCCTTTTCAGGGCCATGAAATTAAAAAGGGATTAAGCTATACAGCTGAAGACTGGACCACCTGGACCCAGCTTGCCCAGGCAGATACTGTTCCGGGTGCACTGGCTTTCCTTAAGTATGCAGCTTCTAAAAATATAGAAACATTTTACCTGAGCAACCGCGATGGCAAAGATCACGATGCCACTTTAAAGAACCTTCAGAAGTTTGGTTTTCCTTATGCGGATGAAGCACACCTGCTGGTGATGAAAGAAACATCCAACAAAGAGCCAAGAAGACAAAAGATTGCAGAAACGCATAATATTTTATTGCTTTGCGGCGATAACCTGAGCGATTTTACGAATGTCTTTTACCGTGAAGGCAAGAATACTTTTGAGCAGGTAGAGGCAAATCAGCAACTGTTTGGAACCAAATACATTGTTCTGCCAAACCCGATGTACGGTGACTGGGAAAAACCGCTTTATAAAGGCGATAATTTAAAGGACGCAGAAAAGGCTAAACAAAGATTAGAACGATTAAAAAGTTACTAAAGGCATTATAAAAATTCAGCAATAAGTATTACTTTTGCTCATCATAAAATAATTATTATGGAAAATAACATAAAACACAATACAGAAAGCATGCAAACGGCTAATCAGCCAGGTATTTATAAACAAATAATATTGGGTGTTTTAGTGAGTATTGTTGGAACTTACCTGCGTTTTGCTCACGATTCATGGCAATTATCGTTAATTTCCTGGATTATCTTATTTATTGGTGCCATTATTGCAATTAAAGGTGTATTTAAGATTTTAGACGCTTAAAATATTTCCTTCTATATAGAAACCTGTCTTGTTTCCTCAAGACAGGTTTTTTTTTGCCCTTTTCTGAGAACGATCAACGTGATTTAACCTGAAATAAACTGCTTTCAGATTTGTAATTTATTCAAATAGAGTGTTTTATTTTGGTTGTGGGTTACCTAAATGCAATTGCGGTATTAAAGGTAAATACAGCGTTAAAAAAATCAGCGCTGAACTTCTAATGGCCATTGAAGCAAATATTTAAATGATTAATTTTTTAGAACCACTGAATTATGAAAAGAAATATCATTGCTGTTGGCATCGTGGCCATCCTGTTTGGCTGTAACCAGCAAAAGGCAGATTATGCCGGCCTGGAGAAAGAAGCTTTTACCGATACATTATTATCTGATACCACTGCCGGAAAAATTATTAAAACGGCCGATATGCGGTTTAGGGTTCAGGATGTTCAGAAAACAAAAGAACAGCTTAGTACAGCCATTAAGCAGGAAGGGGGCACCTTAACTGAATTTAACATTCAAAGTTCCCTGCAGCAAAGCGAAAAGGTTAGATACAGCCCGGATTCCTTAAAAGAAATAACTTCCTACCGCAAAGAAGCCTATCTGGTTGCTAAAATCCCATCAGAGAAACTGGACGATTTTACCAATGCCGTTGCAAAGATGGCGGTGTTTGTCGATGAGCAATCGCTTAAAATGGACGATCAGCGTATTCATTACTTGTCCAATAAATTAAAAGCGCAAAACAGAATAGAAGCGGTTAACCGGATTAATAAGGTGGCCAGTAAAAAAAGTACAAATGTCGAATCTTCATTGCTGATCAAAGACGATTATATTGATAAGACCATGCAAAACCTGGATATTGACAACCGGGTTAAATACAGTACCATTACATTAAATTTTTATCAACCCAATACCATTAGTACCTGGGTTGTGGGGAATGATCGTTTATACGATTACCGGCCCGGCTTTTTCAAACAGCTTTGGTTAAATTTTTTAAGTGGCTGGACTTTGTTTAAAGAAATTATTCTGGGCCTTGCCAACCTGTGGACATTGTTGGTACTGGCAGCCGCTTTATTCTGTGGAATCAGGTACTACAAAAAGAGGAGACGTGCGGTCAGCTAAGTTGTGGGATTTATATAGATCCTTTCAATAACTTTATGTTAAAATGATGGTAGAACTACCAGTTTTTACATAAATCAGCAGTAATGAAAAATGAGGTAAAAAAGCGCCTTGAATGGGTAAAGCTTTATGAGACCATTGGTAATGCAGGGGTTGTATGTTTAAGGTGCGGCATAACTAGGCCGACACTGAGAAAATGGGTTAAACGATTTAAAGAATCTGGTATTGATGGTCTAAGTGAACTTAGTAGAAGACCACATAAAATCCACCATAGAATAACAAAAGAGGACGAACACCGAATTCTTGAGTTAAGGACAAACCGCAATTTAGGGCATCGTAGTATCGCTAGTGAGATGAAACGCTTATATGGGGTCTCAATCTCAACTGCAACTGTTCATAAGATTCTTAAAAAGAATAATAAACAGTATTTAAAACTGAAGCGATACTACCGCAAAAGACAAACTCGCTATAACCGACCAGTACCGGGTGATCGCGTACAAATGGACGTCTGTAAAATAGCTCCAGGCATCTATCAATACACTGCCATAGATGATTGTAGCAGATTTAAAGTGCTTCAATTATTTCCAAGGCGTACTGCTACCAACACCCTGAAATTTCTTGATACAGTGCTGGAACAAATGCCATTTGCGATACAGCGCATTCAAACTGATAGAGGAAAGGAGTTTTTTGCTTATTCCGTTCAAGATAGATTAATGGAATGGGGCATTAAATTTCGGCCCATTAAACCAGGCTCTCCACATCTCAATGGAAAGGTAGAAAGAACACAGCGAACCGATCTTGATGAATTTTATTCCACAGTTGATATCAAAGATCCCGACCTACCAAACCTACTATCACAATGGCAATTTTATTATAATTGGCTTAGATCCCACAGTTCTCTAACGGGCCGTACCCCAATTCAGGTAATTAATGCTTTATCAAATAAAACTCCATTATGGGAGGAAGTCGATGACATGTACGACCCCAGCCGAGAGCGAATAAGGGATCAAAATTATTGGATTGACTGTCAGTTAAATAAGTGAAACGATGTATGTAAATCCCACAGCTAAGTTTTTAAAGAGTTTTACCTCTGTGCAAAATTAAGAACTCAATTATTATCTACAAGGAATGTCTTTTTGAACCAAAATTGCTCAAATTTAACCACATCTGTTCAGATGAATTTTCCCTATTTTTTAGTTATTTAAATAAGAAAGACAATCATTAATTAAAAAATCCTCTCTTTGTTAGCTACAGTTAGGGCTTTAAATCGATTAGTGTTTTCTCTATTTCGATTGTTAGATTTACGATTTCCTGACGTTCAGTAGCTGCTTTTTGCAAGTTTTCTTGTGACGTGTTATTGTCTTCAAATTTCTGCCTAATATTGAGAGCTGCAATAACCAAAAGATTGTAAATAATTAATCTTTCATCTGCTTCATCTACTTTCGCAACAAGGCCAGCTTGGTAAACAACACCTGTAATACAATTCTTGCATCTAATTCTAATCTACTAACATTTGGGTTTTGAGACTGTATTAGTATAAAACTGAATAAGCATTCTTGATCTATCTTTATAAGCTCTTCAAAATCTGTGAATTCTGTTGCTGTTATAACTTTCTTTACGTACGTTCTTAATTTTCTTTGGTCATTTTTTAAACTTTATAATTTCCATCTCTTTAAAGCAAACTCTATTAGAAGCTCCTCTCTCTTTTCACAGAATGTTATCGCTAAGTCTCGCCAATAGTTTTTAGTTTGTCTTTTATATTCTGGCATAATTTCATAAGTTTCATCTAATTGCCTATTCAATTCAGCTACTTGCATCATATCTAACGCTCCGTCTCCTGCCGAATTACTTTCAATCAATAGGGATATTTTTTCAGGAATATCGAGTTTACTCAAACCAATATTGCTGCTTATGCCACAAAGAACAAAATTTCCCAATCTTCTTTTAGTATGAAATTTTTCTGAAAATTCCTCAACACGATTTTTAGAAGCCCAAATATGTTCCAATGATAATTGGTCGTTTAGATTATCCCCAACACTTTTACGACCGCTTAAAATACGAGCGATTTCAAAGGAACGCTTTGCTTTTTTTGATCTTATTTTTTCCTCGTAACATGCTAAGAAGTAACGTATTCCCTGCCACCTGTAGAAATCAAAGTCTTCATCATCACTTAGTTTTAAATTATCTATAAACTTTTCAGCAGGACAATAGGCGTATGTTATTTGGGTTAAATTATGGAACAACCAATCAAATATGTCTCCTTTTATCTCTATTCCACCATAATTTGTAAAAACAGGTTCTTTCTCATCATCAGTAGTCCAATTTTTGTAATGAAAAAATTTGTGAGCAAAGCTAAATAACTCACCTTGCTTACTATCTGCTCTTCTAAAAATATCTGGGAGAACGTATAGTCTCATATTAACAGTTTCCAGAAGACTAAGAAGCTCATACACCTTATTAGGGTTGTCAAGTCGTGTCATAATTGCTAAATACAATGGCATTATTGAAGCAAATACAGGCTGGCACCTTAAATAATTTATGGTATTGTAGAGATCAACTTCTAATTCAGCTTTATAAGATGTTCGGAAAAAATTAGGATTAAAAAACCAAGCATAATGTAATGAAGCATTTGCCAAAAAATCAACAAACTCACGCATTTTCTCTACGCAATTGTTGATATGCTCAATATCTACTCTTTTTGCATCAAACTCTAATTTACACTCATGATACACATCCCAACTTTTTTCTTTGTTTGGCATAAAGAAAACCAAATAGCAGTACCTTAAAAATGAATTTTCGTCATCGTTGCTTGTTCTTTTAGCATGGCTGAGGTTTATCTGAATATCTGCCCACCTAAGATTAATATCTTCTTTTAACCTAATTTTATCATGTAAAGTCGAGTAGTATATAAAGTAGTTCTTTATTTTTTCAAGTTCAGATAATGGCTTCCCTCTATTGTTTATTACCTCGAACATTATCCCAATTTCCTTGTTAAGTCTTGGGGTGAAAAATAAGAAGTTTAATTTAGTTACAATAGTCTTATAAATTACCTCAACATCCTGCGATTTCAGCCAATTTGAAAAAAACACTTGAGCATTAATAATAGCTTCTTCGGACTTGATCTTTGGTTGAACTTGTTTACCTCTCATAACTGTTTGATGAAAACAGTCTCTGGTCTCAACGTTCGGTGTAAACACAAATCGCTCATTACCCTTTTCTCCTCGCTCAAGGAAGATTTCTTTTACTTCTATAAACTGTTCAGGGTTTGATTTGAAAATTTCGTTTAGCAATATCACTAAGGAAGTTAGTCTTTGTTGGCCATCAACTATTTCAAAACTATTATTGTCTTGAGGATTAACAGTAGCCACTATCGTACCTGCATAATGAAAGTTATCTAACTTAGCTATATTCTCAATATCCTTTGCTAAATCACTAATCTGCTCTTCCTCCCAAGAAAAACCTCTTTGGTAATCTGGAATAACAAAATAATTCCTTTCAAATAGCTCTTTAAGATTGAATGTTTTTGAGGTTTTAGATGTTATATTTTTACTCATTTTATTTGAATGCGTTTCTATATTGATCAATTCTAAATTGTTTTACTGGTTTAGCGTACTTTGAATAAAATTCTTTAGAATCTTGATAAAGCTTTGACCTTGATAAACCTACGTTTGCATTTCCTGAAGGAGATAGTAGAAC
>JASLGV010000188.1 GCA_030149995.1 Pedobacter sp. | reverse complement strand
GGTTCCGGCAGATCTTAACTGGTAAACCCTCGAAGAAGCGCCTACCTGTAATTCCACTACCTTGTTAAATGCATTGCTAAAATTGTACATCCCTTCGTAATGATACAAATTGGTTTTATCATCAAAACGGGCACCATAAATTCCCTTACTAAAATCGGTTGCACTGATGTTTGTATTTTTAATGGCTTCCTTACTGGTTTCGTAAGCAACCGATCCTGGCAGGGCACGGTTGGCATCGGCCGCAGCTCTTGCCGCTGCCTGTGCTGCTTCTTCTGTGGCACCTTGTGCTCTTGCCGCTGAGTACGTTAAGGTATAAGTTGGAAACCAGGTGGTTTTAGATCCGCTTGTTTTCTCATTGATGTAACTACCCAGAATAGAAGAAATATACGAATCGCCCGAGCGCTCTTGTGTGGTGTAGGCTTTTAAAAAGAAATCATTCCCTTTCAATTCAAGTTTATACTGGCCAACATTAAAATTACGCAGGGAATAACGATCGGATCCCGTGTATACAGAAGTTCCCGTACCCCAGTTGGCTTGTGCAGACAGCTGAATGGTATTGGTAAGATTGTAATATAAAGCGGTAGATGTTTTTAACGATTTGGTATTGTAATCAACCAGGTCTGCCTCGTTGTAACCTGTACGGGATACCGATTGATTTGAAATCAGTCCTTTATTTAACCCATATACTACGCCCAGCAAAGGTAAGGCCGGCTTTAAAGCGGCATATGCCGGATTGGTGTTTACCAGGTTGGCAATCTGGCTGTAGTTTAACCCACCATTAATAAGGGCATTAAAACCAGCTGCTGCGGCTGGTTGTGTAGCCTGTACGCTTCTTGCCACGGCCTGTAAATTGGCATTTACTTCATCTCCATACACATTTACTCCGTCATATCCCGGGTCGCTCTGCCTGTCGCCCGGTTTAACACGGTTGGCCACGCGATCGTAATTGGAATAATTATCTGCGTACCAGTCTTTGGCCTGCAAAAATGAAAAAGCAAACTTAACCCCGAATTTATTGTTCCAAGATTTAGCCAGGCGCACATCCAGCTGATTAAAAGGCTGCGTACCGGTATTGTTATCGTTCACATGGTTTACGCCTGTTTTATACTGAAAACTTGCACCCTGGTATTTGAAAGGATCTTTAGATGTCATGAGTAAAGTACCATTCATACCACCGGCACCATACAGGGCAGAAGAAGCGCCCGGTAAAAGCTCTACATTATCAATATCCAACTCTGTAATTCCCACAATGTTACCTACAGAAAAGTTTAGTCCGGGTGCCTGGTTATCCATACCGTCTATATACTGGTTAAAACGCGAATTACCGTTCGAATTGAAACCACGGGTATTAATGGATTTAAACGTAAGACTTTGCATACTGCTTTCTACGCCTTTCATATTGTTCAGGGCATCGTAAAAAGAAGGTGTAGAAATTTCCTTGATAGAAGCGGCACTCATCCGTTCAATTGAAACCGGCGATTCGAGTATCCGCTCGGGTGTTCTGGATGCCGAAACAACTACATCTCCGCCCAGTAAGGGCGCTGCATCCATCTCAATTATCAAACCTGTTGCACTGCCGGTAACCGGTTGTTCAACCGTGGTGTAACCAATATAAGATGCCACCAGTGTAAAAGGTATTTTGGCATTGGTGGTGAAGGTAAAATAGCCATTTTCATTGGTGGCCGTTCCGCCTGCATTTCCCTTTATGGTAATGCTAACACCTGCAAGCGCCTCTTTACGTTCCTTATCTTTAACGGTCCCGCTTACTGTAATGGTTTGTGCATGTACCGCAAATCCTGTTGTACACACAAACAAAAGCACATAAAACATGCGTGCAAAAATCTTGCTCATAAGTAATTATAGTTTGGTTAGTGGTTATATAGTTAGTATAAACTTAAACGCTTTTTTTCATTTTAACAAATTATGTTTGCATAATAAGTTCAAATCCGATTTATATTTTGAATGCTATTTTTTTTCGTAATTTGCAGATTAAATATCATCAACACTTATATTGATGTTTGATCTTTAGCTACTCAATATGAATAAAATTAAAGCTGTATCTTGCATACTGATACCCATACTTGTTGCCTTCCTGCTGAACACCAAATTTGGAAGTACACCTCCACTGTTAAAATTCCTGGATCCTTTTAAGGGTTTCTGGCAAAATGCCGAGAACAACCATTTTATATTTAATCATAAGGCCAAAATAAAGGGGGCAAAAGAGGAGATCGAAATTGTTTTCGACGACCGCATGATACCGCATATTTTTGCTAAAAATGACCATGATCTTTACCTGGCACAGGGTTATGTAACAGCCATGCACCGTCTTTGGCAAATGGATTTCCAAACCCGTTTTGCTGCCGGAAGAATCAGCGAGGTGGTGGGCGATAAGGCCATAGAGGTTGATCGTTACCAGCGCCGTATGGGTATGCTTTATGGTGCCGAAAACTCTTTAAAAGGTATGATGGCCGATCCTAAATCAAAAGAAATGATCGAGGCTTATACGGCGGGGATCAATGCCTATATTAAAACCCTTACACCGGCAAATTACCCTTTAGAATATAAAATACTGGATTTTAAGCCCGAAGACTGGACACCTATTAAATGTGCCTTACTTTTAAAACAAATGTCGGCAGTGTTGGCCATGGGGTCTGACGAGTTCTACATGACCAATATCCTGAATAAGTTTGGTCCGGAGGTTACAAAAAACCTTTTCCCCGATTACCCTTTTCGCGAAGACCCGATTATTCCCGTTGGCACCAAGTGGAACTTTACACCCTTAAGCATCCCAAAAACACCTGAGTCTTTTACCAAGGCGCAGACAACCGATGTTAAAACAAAAGAGAAGGTAGAAGGCATTGGCAGTAATAACTGGGCACTTTCTGGTTCAAAAACGGCATCAGGATACCCTATTTTAGCCAACGACCCACATCTGGATCTCACCCTCCCTTCTATCTGGTACCAGATACAGTTACATGCCCCCGGCATTAACACCTATGGCGTTTCTTTACCTGGTGCGCCCGGCATTATTATAGGCTTTAACCAAAAAACAGCCTGGGGTGTAACCAATGTTGCGGCAGATGTACTTGATTTTTATCAAATTAAATTTAAAGACAGTACCCACCAGGAATACTGGTACAACAATCAATGGAACAAAACAACCAAAAGACTGGAAACCATTAATATTCGCGGCCATAAACAAGAAACAGATACGGTTTATTACACGCACCAGGGCCCGGTTGTATATTTTCAGAAATCCAACTACAGCAAGGCCAATAATGTTCCGGTTGGTCATGCACTCAGATGGATTGCGCACGAAGAGTCAAACGAACTTCTTACTTTTTATTACCTGAACAGGGGAAAAAACTACCAGGATTACCGCAAAGCTTTAACCTTTTATACAGCACCTGCACAGAATTTTGCATTTGCCAGCATCGATAACGACATTGCCATTACACCAAACGGTAAGTTTCCTCTAAAATGGAAAGACCAGGGTAAATTTATCTTAGATGGAACAGATCCGGCATACGACTGGCATGGATGGATCCCTGCCGATCAGAATCCAACGGTAAAAAATCCGGCCCGTGGCTTTGTTAGTTCGGCTAATCAATCATCAACCGATCCTACTTATCCCTACTACATCAACTGGGAATTTTCTCCTTACGAACGGGGCAAAAGAATTAACGACCGGTTAACGGTTATGCGCAAAGCTACCTTAGATAGTATACGTCTGATGCAAACAGATAATTATAGCATTATGGCGCAAAATCTGCTGCCGGCAATCCTGCCACTGGTAAATGCAACGCAACTAAATGCGACTCAAAAAGAAGCCCTTAACTATGTACAGCTGTGGAGCAAACGGTATGATGCCAACGAAATTGCAGCCAGCGTTTTTGAAATATGGACCAAACGCCTTTTCTACGATATATGGAATGATGAGTTTGAGGTTAAAGGTGTTCCCATGCGTTACCCTTCCAGAGACCGTACCGTTGAAATGATTTTGAAGGAGCCAAATGCGCCGTGGTACGACAATGTTAAAACTCCTCAAAAGGAAACCCTTACCGACCTCGTTAATGAGGCTTTTAAATACAGTTGCGATAGCCTCGAAAAAAGATTTGGCCCGATTAATAAAGAATGGGCCTGGGCCAATGTAAAGCAAACCCATGTACCACATCTGGCTAAAATTGATGGTCTGGGCTCTAAAGTGCTTTTAATTGGGGGGGCAAAAAGTACCATTAATGCCCTTTCTGAAACCAATGGACCTTCGTGGCGCATGGTTATTGAACTGGGAAAAACTCCTAAGGGACATGGTGTGTACCCTGGCGGGCAATCTGGAAACCCCGGAAGCAAATTTTATGATAACATGATCGACACCTGGGCAAATGGTAAACTGGACGACCTCTATTACATGCAAACACCAGCTGATGGTGCCGTTAAAATAATCTCTCGCTTAAAAATTTCTAAAAAATAAAAAAATGGTCTTTATAGCTATATTAATTGTTTGTTTTGCACTTCAGCTTTTTTTACCCTGGTGGGTTATTATTGTAATCTCCTTTGCTGCCTGTGGCATTATAGGTAAAACCGCAAAAATTTCTTTCTGGCAATCTTTTCTGGCAATTTTTTGCCTGTGGATCGGTTACGCCCTCTTTAAAAGCCTACCCAATGATAATGTACTGGCGGGCAGGGTTGCCGTGATGACCAAGGTAAAAATCTGGTGGGTTTTATTGATTATTACCGGAACATTAAGCGGATTGGCTGCTGGTATAAGCGGCTATTGCGGTTATCATTTCAGAAAGGCATTGCTGGTTAAAAAAACTACTTCATAATAACATAATGCTTTGTATTTTTGCAGGGTGAAGGCAAGCGCAGATAAAATTTTTTCTATACAGCATACAGACCAGTTCAATGAGCTGGCACTTGAAATATTCAGATTACAGGCAGAAAACTGCCTGGTATATAAAAATTATATCCACCACCTCGGTCTGCAAAAAAACCAGGTAAAAAGTATTGAAGACATTCCTTTTTTACCCATAAGCTTTTTTAAGAGCCACTCCATCCTATCTGATGGGGCACCGGTAGAAATTACCTTTAGCAGTTCAGGCACCACGGGCATGGTTCAAAGCAGCCACCACGTAACAGATGTTAAATTGTACGAGCAAAGCTATCTGCAGGCTTTTAATGAGTTTTACGGAAATATAGAAGAATATTGTTTTCTGGCCCTGCTCCCGTCTTACCAGCAAAGGGCAGGTTCTTCCCTGATCTACATGGTAAACGATCTGATTGCCAAAAGCAAGCACCCGCAAAGCGGTTACTTTTTATATAACCACGAAACATTACACCAGACATTACGCAACCTTCAGAACCAAAACCAAAAAACGGTTCTTATCGGTGTTACTTATGCCCTGCTGGATTTTATTGAACAATATGATATTGATTTTCCCGAACTGATTGTAATGGAAACCGGTGGCATGAAAGGCCGCCGCAAAGAGATGGTCCGGGAAGAGCTTCATGAGCAACTCACAAAAGGCTTTGGCATACCTGCTGTTCACAGCGAATACGGTATGACCGAGCTCCTTTCTCAAGCTTACTCTTTGGGTAATGGTGTTTTTAATTGCCCTAACTGGATGCAAATACGAATCCGCGATACGAACGATCCGCTAAGCCTGGTTGGTAACGGGAAAACCGGCGGCATCAATGTTATAGACCTGGCCAACATAAATTCCTGTTCCTTTATTGCAACCCAGGATTTGGGCCGGATTAATCCCGACGGAAGCTTTGAAGTACTGGGCAGGTTTGACAATGCCGATATCAGGGGCTGCAACTTATTGGTTCAGTAACGCGTATCAAAACTAAAAGGAACGACGTCCAAAATAGTCATTTCAGCAGCTAAAGGATGATGTGGGTTCATTACGAAATTAAATTCT
>JASLGV010000187.1 GCA_030149995.1 Pedobacter sp. | reverse complement strand
GATCTGCATAGCTGGAATTAATTCGTTGTAGAAAACGTTCTATCTTGATCATGGTATAATTGGCTACCAATGGCTTCTCGGAGTAAATGACCGGTAATACGGCAATGGTTACCGTACTTTCTTCATTATAACATTTCACCTTACCAATATCTGCAAAAACCTGAAGTACAATCCGCTCATAATCACGTGTTGTAATGGCTTTTCCGAGATGTGTAATATGCTCTGATACACGGATAAGCATATCGTTGTCGGTTTCTTCTGCCCGTCCGTCAAAAAAAGGACTTAGCGCACGCCAAGCAGTTATACCTGGTATATTTTTTTCTGGCTCCAGTTCAGCTTTTACTTTTGTAAAAGGTGTATTAGCAGCCATCGCAGTTGTATCCAGCTGCAACAACACCGCATTTAGGGAAATAGATTTCAAAAGAAATATGTTCGTTTGCTGCGAACGGATACCTGCTCTGATCCATAAATTCCCATGATGGTCATAAAGAGATTGATCAATTTCTTCAGGAAGAAAAAACTGTATGCATCCCGTTAAGGACAGAAACATGGTTTCATCTACTTGAACAAAACGGTCTTGGGAAACGACCTTCCATTTACGCATATTACCGATGTACCATTGAATAACCGGTTGCTCATTTTTTACCGTTTCCTCCTGAGAGGGGTCAAATTCGAAAAACACATTTAATAAATGGCCTGGCATTGCATTTTTAAGACCAAACAATACATTAACCTCATCTAATGGAGCTGCAAAAGTAATGGGGTTATCCACATGTGTTGGAAAATGAGTGAGATCATCAAGAGGTAAAATGTAATCTACTGCACTTTCATCATTCATATGAAAAGGATCAATCGTATCTTCTGCTACATAGCTAATGGTTATCCGTTCAATTAGAGGAACCATTGGTGGATTTAGCTCGGGGTATTTCTGGTCTCTACGTGCGCTTTTTATCATTAACTCTGTAAAACGCTTATGGTAAACCCTTTCGCCAAAACCCATTTCTGGCGATTGGAGTACCAGATCTATAAATCCCGATCTGGCATGCTGGTTATATTCATATTCTCCCTCACTTATTTTTACGGGCGGCATTTTGGTCACATTGATATGAGCCAGGCAAGTTTTACGGTAAAGCTTTTCATTACTGGCCGGTTTTTGGTTAAGATCGCTGCTTTGGGTCGCAAAAAGATACATATCTGCATTTGCCTTATCTGCTTTCCATTCAAAATCGGCTCGGTAGTATGTTCGGAGTTTAAAACTGGTATTATCGATGTTTTGATTGTATGGAGCATAATACCCCAAAAGTCCAGTTTCATCTTCAGGGAGTTGTGCCCACCGTATAGATACCGATACTGTTTTGGTATTTTTGATGGCCATTTCATAATTGCCTATAACAAACCAGCTCCCTTTTTTATTATTGATCCCAAAAGGAGCAAACGGTTTTGAACTATCTACTTTTCCCAGTTCATTATATACCTGCACATTACTGGTATTACACACTTCTGTTCTAATCGAAATCTTATTAATCTTCAGATCTTTGATCCAGGAATATGGGTACATCCAGGCTTCGAAATTGAGATGTAAATTTAATTTGGGATACTTAGAAGTAAACTTATGTTTTTCTAAGGTGCACCCCTCTGTTGGTGGAAATTTTTCATCCAGGATAAAAGATAGTTTAAGCCCTTTATCTACCTTATCTCTTGTTACGGTATATTTATCAATATTTTTCCAGCCTTCGGTTGTACTAATGGTTAAAAAAAATATATTGTCAAAAATCTTTTCAGAAATTGTTCCTTCATATTCCATGCCCTGCAAGCCGGGACTTTTTCGCTTCAACTCTCTGAGATCATAAATCTTCCTCACCATATCTTCCATCCACTGATCATCGCTAAAAATAGTAATGGTTACCATACGCAAACCGTCTTTTAACAACAATGCGGGAGAAGTAATTTTAATTCCCAGCGTCTTAAGCGTATTGGGTATGTTACTAACCGGGTTTTGTTCTGTTCGCAAGGGCTTTACCCGGACAGCTGTGACCAACTGTAGTTGTTTTTCCGGAACTTTTCGATCGTCTTTTTCCAGATTAACCACATACGCGTATGCAAGGCTTGCATTGGTGAGTACAAGGTCTTTCAAAGAAACATAATGCAGGGGTTCATCCTGATCGTTACGGGTTACAAAACGGGTTCCCGCTTTAACGATAACGCTTTCGTTGGGATCTTTTTGTAAGCTTAACCACACTTTATTTCCTTTAACGGGCAGTGGTTCTACATTTAAAATATCTTTTACATACCATTCAGGATATTCTTTCCAGCGTTGGTTAAATTCTTGAGTGGTTTTATTCAGATTCTCCAAAAAAATAAGCAATAGCGCCATAGCAGGTTCCAAATTTCCATCTGCGTTATTTTTATCTGTTTTCGTAATTAATGAATCCGGATTTTTAAATTTTCTTAATAACTGATCAAAATGACCATCTGGCTGGTGTTTAAGGTTAAAAAAACGTAACAGACCAGAAAATTGGTAAGCCTGTAATAAGAGTGCATGCAAATCGGTATTCAGTACAGCTAATTTTCTTTCTTTCTGTACACGCGATTGTCGTCTTGCATAATCTAAACCATCCTGCTTATTCATATCTTTTCAATTGATCATCTTGCTGAAACTACTTTTAAATCGGTTCCCTCTTTAAAGTAAAAAGGATAAACCATGTTGCTTCGGCTATTAGTTTCCTTAATCTTGTAATAAAGTTGTATCTCTAACCTCCCATCCAGGTTATCTATATTTTTAATCTCTATTTTCTCCAATAAAATTCGTGGTTCTCCTGCAACAATGGCCTGTTCTATGCTATCGGTAATAAGCGTAGTTTGAGAAGTGTTCATTTTTAAGAATACCCACTGTTCGGTATTACAGCCATAGTCAAACCTAAATATCCTTTCTCCAGGCATGGTGGATAGTAATATTTTAAGACTTTGAACAATATCTTCCTCTGTTTCGACCAATACAGCTCCGTAATGATCCTCAGGAGTATCTTCATTACTTAAAATAAAATGAGGAGGGAATGCCCATCCCCTACCCAAATATGGTTTATCTTGTATTTTTTCCATTAGCCGCCTATAATAACATTGATACATCCAAGCACAATGGTTCCGCCATGTGCACAGGTATCAGCCATTCTTGCAGCAGGCTTGCCGCCTATCAATACAGTTGCCGATCCTTTTACAATTATATCAGGCGGTCCCACACAGGTACACATATCGCCCATTACAGCGGCTGGCATTTTACCAATAAGCACTGTGGGTACACCGGGGCCAATAATGGATCCGCCTACGTGTGGTATTGGAAGCAATCCTGGTGTAACCATAGGACATATATGCATATCGCTTATTCTTGCTGCTGGTGGCATATTCTTTTGTTAAGTAAATTAATTAATCATCACCATGGCGCCTTTTACCACTGCTTGTCCTCCTGCCGAGAGCTCTGCTTTTGCACCGCCCTTGGCTGTAAAGGCCATGTCTGCTTTGACTTCTATATTAGCACTTTTCATATTGATGGCAGATTTGCCCTTTATATCTATACTCGTCCCGGCATCGATCTCTATCCCAGTTTTTGCCTTTAGCAACAAACTTCCTTCAGATTCTATTTTGATCCCGCTGGCACTCATTTCTATCTTATTTTTATTTTGGTCGGAAATGGTAATGCTTTTTCCCTCATCGCTGATCTCGATCGTGTTTTTACCCGGGGTTTGTATGGTAATAACTTTTTTATCTTCTTCAAATTCAAGCTTTAACTTTGACTTGGTAATAATACTCCGGATATTATTTTTTGCCTCGATTTTGTTTGCTGGCGGTTGTTTACTGCTGTATAAACTTCCTAAAATAACAGCATGACAGGGATCGTTGTTAAAAAAGCCCACCACCACTTCGTCACCTACATCAGGAATAAAAAAACCTCCATATTGATTACTGGCCCAAAGTGTCGCCAACCTTGCCCAGACCTTATTATTTTCTCCGTTTAAGATAGGAAGCATAATCTGGATCTTATTTTCCTTATCAGGATCACCTTCTATGGCTACCACCTTACCAATGTGCATGCCTTGTATACCCGGTAACAAGCCCGCAGCCAATGGAGCTGCAACATCTGTATTTTCGGTAATATTGCCTGGCGAAACACCTAAACCAGCCGTGGTTACCCAACTGCCCTTCTTAATTTCATGCTCTACCATACCAACATAGGCATTACCATTAAAACGTTTGCTCAATCCGGCCAGTTCTATCACACGACCCAGTCCGATTTCGGCATTTCCCTGAAATTTAACTTCTCCTCTTATACGCCCCAGTCCCGTTTTCTGTATTTGTGCATCGGCCCAGCTTTTTAAGATCGTCTCATCTGAAATGGTGGTTGTTTGCAAAATAGCTTTTCTATTACCAACCTTACCAGCAAGTTCTTTTGGCGATTGGTTGCCCTGCTTATTGAGTGTTGTACTGCTTCCACTGGCCTTTACCAGCTTCTGCTTGGTACTGTCCCATGCAACAGCTTCTGCCGCTGTTAACTGCGCTTCGGTCTCCAAATCTCCTTTAAAAGCCAACATATCTTTACCATAGGTAACGGTTAATACTGAATTGGCGCTGTACTTAGGCATATCAATACTTATTTTTTTACCTTCGGTAATGACAAACAGTCCGTTTGTATCGGCTCTTGACAAAATAAAATCCCAGTCGGAGCAATAATATTGTACCAGTTCATTATAAGTTGCACTGGTATCTTTAACAGTTGGTTTTAGCTGTGCATATTCTCCTAAAATCACCTTAATGGCATCACTGTCTTTCTTTTTTTCGAAAACTCTGTTTTTTCTGGACAAGGTTGCTGGATAGGCAAAATCTCTGCATTCGATCAGAAGCAGATCTTCCGACTCCGCTATTTCTATTCCATGTGAAGTGATAATGCCTTCGAAAATCACCTGTTCAGTGCCCTTGTACCCAGCTTCTATCCGTATATTTTTTCCGGGTGCAAAAGTTTCATCTTCGCTTTCCGGGATCTCCTGTTTGGACATATTTCCGGCTTCCAACACCAACTGGGCCTTACCAATCCGATTGATCTCTTTACGTACCCAAAGCGATATTACACCAAAATGATCTTTAATTTTGGCATTCTCACTATAGATCGTACAGGTAATCAATCCTTCGCTATGCTGTTCCGGAGAATTGCTCATTTTGAGGTAAATTAATTAATGGAGGAAACATAATCTTTGTTCCCGGAGGTATATTTCTAAATGTTTGTAAATTGTTTAATCTGGCTACTTCCACGCAGTAAGAGGCATCGTTATAAATCTCCAAACAAAAAGCCACCAATTTATCTCCTGCCTTAAAAGTAATGGTACGCGACACATCGGGTGAATTTTTAACCGTTGCATCCTTATCAAAATGACCTATAAATGCAAGTGATATCTTTACCCGCAGTGGCATACCATTAGGCAGAAAAAGCGTGTAATCATAACTCAAACTTTTTATCCGGCCATGAAAAATCAGACTACCCCATACAATTTTGGCATAACCAGGTTCATGACTTTCTGCATTGGTTTTATAAAGGGCATTTTCAAGTTCATCGATAAGTGTTTTAATCTTTTTTTTCTTTCCTGGTATTACGCCGGTATCATCTAAAAAAAGATCAAAAGTTAAATTCGCTGCGTCATGATGCCGGTAGCGAGCCGCCTTTTTTTCTTTGCCCAGGGTATTATCGGGCTTGTAGCTAATTTGCTTTCCTACCTTTACCTGCGACGGATTAATTTGTGCAGTAAACTGTCTGCTCAAATCCGTTGTGGTATAACTTGAATTTACATAACCAATAATCTGTAGTTTCTGCAGCTCCATTACCTTTTGGCGTTTCTTAAAATTGTTTTTTTCAGCTCCGTTTTTATCTCTTCAATGATCTCGGCTTTTAACTGCTGAATATCGTTTTCATTAAGCAGATTATGAACAGGCTTGCCGCCAATGGTCGCTTTCACTAAAATCTCTTTGATTACAATGGCCATCTTATAATCTTTTTAATTGTGAATAAGCAAATTCTATTGTCTCGATCAATATGCCATTCTTTTCCGAATCGAGCGTTTCAACCTGCCATTTTACCGGATAGGCATTTTCGCACGACCAGCTATAAATAGCGGTGCCCGCACTGTTCAACAGTTTTACCAGAATAGATCTGGTTGAAATAAGCATTTCAAAATCCCCTTCTAAAATCCCCTTTACCCATTTCACCGCTTCCTGGCTTACCGGATGCAAAGCCCTTTTTAGCACCAGGTTGCTGTGCTTCATTTTTTTAGGAAGGAGATGAACGTAATTGTTCACCCCTCCCTCTTGAATGGTTTCCGTTTCCATCTCGGTACTTAATCCGGAAACTTCCTTAAAGGCATATTCCTGACTGCCAATGGTAACTTCAAAATAAAAGGCAACTGGTAATTCCCACTTTGCGGCCATATTCGATCAACCTTATTTATTCTCTACTTTAAGTCCTTCATGGGCAATTTCAATGCTCTCTACAGCCACTTCATTACCATCAGATTTCATATCGGTTCCGGTAATTTTCGTAGGCCAGGCATTGTTCAATGTCCATACCATGGTATTTTTTCCGTTCTCATCTAAAAGACTGATCACCACTGTTTTTCTTTCAATAACATTCATATTGATCTTCGAAAACCAGTCAAATAGCCGGTTATCTTTCGTAAAAACGCCCTTTTTAAGGGTTACATTACCTGATTTTTTGATACCCGGCATCTTGATCGTTGAAAACTCCTTGCTGTTTCCATGACGATATTCAATGATCTGCGCTTCTATGTCTAACCCGGACACTTCCTGAAAGGCGATTTCATCATTACCTATCTTTACCTGAAAGTAAAACTTTGGTAATGGCCATATATTATCTTGTTTTTCTCCTGCCATAATTGCTGTTATTTATGATTGATGAATAAAAATGATGTTAACTTTTTTGCATTTGTTGTTGAAAGGTGATTTCGATATATTCTGCCGGACGTACAATAGCTACCAACACGGTAATACGCATAATGCCTTCCAGAATATCCTCAGGAGTCATGGTATCACCTAACCCTATGTGTACGCTAAATGCATCTTCTGCAACGGCGCCTGCCAAACCACCCCGTTTCCAAATGCCATTTAAAAAATTGGCAATCATGCTGCGTACAGTTACCCAGGTATTGGTGGTATTGGGTTCAAATACAAAGGCTTTAGAAGCATTTTTAATAGATTCTTCGAGCATAATCATGGTACGTCGTACATTGATATATCTCCAGTCGAGTGAGTTACCATCAAGTGTTCTGGCACCCCATACTTTGATACCTTCTCCAGTAAAGAAACGTATTGCATTAATGGCTTTTCCATCAAGCGGTACATTAAGGTCTTCCTGGTCTGCATAAGAAATATTAACGGCGGTACTAATCACATTCGCAATACCTGTATTGGCAGGTGCTTTCCAAACTTCTTTGGTATGATCTACTAAGGTATAAATACCTGCCATAGCCGCAGAAGGTGGTAAGAGGTTAACCTGCTCCACCATATTTTTTACTATCGTAGCATATAAGGCGCTTTGCTTATAAAGTACTTTATGATTGGTATCATTATCCGCATCACTTACCCCAATTTTGTTGATAAAAGCCCCCAACCTTGGAGAAGTGGCGAACAAGACATCTTTAAATGTATCGATGTTTGTCGTGTCAATATTTTCAAAACTTAGTTCATTATCTGGCAGTATGGATGTATTTAACCAGGGATAATAAGCGGCAGCATAACTAAGAAATTCAGTCCCTATTTTTTCTCTGAACTTGGTTACCGCATCTCCGTTTGGATTTTTCCGGTCTCTATACCCATTATATATATCAAGTATAGATACCCTGTTCATATTGGTTCCACAGTGTTTTAAAACGGCTGTCTGAACATCATAGCATGCCTGATTAGAAGTTAAATTCACCGCTTCGGGGATTACAACAATAGTCGGCTCCTGCTCTTTTAAAAGTGTATCAATGCCATTTATAAGCTTTTCTCCTGTCAGCTCGTCTGTATAATTCCCAACCGATACAATGTAACACGGACCACCTCCGTTAGCAAAAAAGAGCCTCATATTATAGTATAGATTATAAGCATCGGTACGGCTTACTGAATAATATTTATTACCAAGAGGCAGCGCTGCTTTTGTCCCGTCTGCTGGTTTATTTATATCGTTTATGGCATCGATAAGCGCATCTGCATTTGTTTTTAAAACATCTACAGTTGGTAAGGTTGTCAATGGTTTACCTGTTGAATCCAGCACCGTATTTCTAAAAGCAGTATTTTTATTTTTTAGTACTGTATTATCAACAGCAACACCCTTTAAAGCCAAAATTAAATCATCAACTACAGAAAAATAAGCAATTGCTATTTGTGCCGCTGCTTTTAAAGAACCCAATGCTTTTACTTCGGCTACTGCTTTTTCTTTTTCATCTGTGATTGTTTTTGCTGCTTCCGCGTCATCATTAGCTGTTTTAATTGCATCCTGTAAAGCCTGTACCCCACTTTTAGCTTCTTGTAAAACCGGGTTCGCATCAACTGCTATAAAAGAGGATCCCGAAGCCAGTAACTGAAAGCTGAAAACAGGTTTTGGCGCTGCGCCAAAATACTGAATAAACTCTGCCAGAGAACTAATTCTCCAGGGCGTATTGGCTAAAGATTTCGTCCCATTTACAGCCTTTTCAGTATAGCCTATAAAAGCGGGTACTGCGGTGGCCACTTCAACTACGGAGTTTGGGAATGCGTTCTTTTCTACGACATATACTCCGGGTGTTTTCATTGCACTCATAATGGTTATAGATTTAGATTATAAATAAAAATAGCTGGTTATGGTATTTGAAGGATTAATTAAAGACGGTGAAGAAATAGCTGGAAACGGAACAACCTGGCTCAATAAAATTTCTGTATTTCCCAGTGCTTTCCATAAGCTTACTTTATAACTGTATATTTCACTCAAGGTAATCGGTTCCTTTGTTACAAATCGATATACAGGCTGGCTTTCTCCCGGAAATGCGATTGTAGAAGAAATGAACAGCAGTTGATTCCGATCTTCTTTTAAAACCAATACCTCCATATTGACCGACCTTTGAATAACAACAAATTCTATAAATTTCTTTAAGCTTTTGATACCCAGATCAACCTTACTTCCTTTCACGAATTCCTTTTTGGTTAGGTTAAGGGTTAATACCTTCCAGATGCCATTTTTACCCAGATATTCCAATTCCCAAATATCTCCAACAAGCATATTTTGAGGATCTGTATAGTAATAAAATGCTGTATCTATATTTTTTAAAGCAAACTTGAATAAATAAGTTTCTTTTTCGCCAACCAATTCATTAAGCCCGTCTGGTATTAACAAACCCCAACTATTTTTCCCCAGTTTCTTAAAC
>JASLGV010000150.1 GCA_030149995.1 Pedobacter sp. | reverse complement strand
GTTTAAGCTGGCAATTTGTGTTTGCGCTTCATCTAACTTACTATAGGTAATAAATAAGGCTGCCACGCTGATAATGAGCAAGGCTACACAGGCAACGAGTGCATAACGCAAAGTTTTTATTTTGGAATCAGCGACTTCCGGTTTTAAAAGGTGTATTGTTTTGGCGGTTGCCTGATTTTCTTCCTGTGGTACGCTGGTATTGAATTCCGGTCTGCTGAATAAACGATCTTCCAGATCAGCAGCAGGCTCAATGCTGTTCTGAACTGCATATTGCTCCATCGCATCTTCAATGGCTGCTATTTCATCGCGTATTTCAACGTGACGGGCTGCCATTTCAGCTACCTGCAACTGTTCTTCAGGTGATAAGTCACCTAAAACATACAGTTCAAGTATTCCGGATTCTATATATGCTTTTATATTTTCCAATTTAATTAAAATTCCTCCTTAGTTCAACAATCGCCATTCTTACCCGTGTCTTAACCGTTCCCAATGGTAAATTTAACTTTTCTGCAGCTTCTACATGTGTAAAACCTTTATAATAAATTAAATCCAGAACAATTTGAAGCTCGGGCTTTAAACCGGAAACAAGCTCTTTCATCCCAAAAGTATCGGGATTAAAAAAAGTTTTATTCTGGTGATCGATCAAATCTACGTTATTTTCGATGTCTTGGTTTTTTTGTGTGTTTTTAAAATCCTTTGATCGAAGTTTATCAATAGATAAATTACGGGCAATGTTCATCATCCAGGTAAAAAGACGTCCTTTATGTACATCATACTGATCGGAAGATTGCCAGATTTTTACAAATACCTCCTGCAAAACATCTTCTGCCAGTTCCGTATTGGAGATGATACGCGAAATGACACCGTATAAGGCCGATGAATATTTTTGATATATGGTTTTTAATACGGCAGGATTTTTTTGCTGCAGTGCTAAGACCAGTTCGGCTTCGGTTTGGAATGTAGGATTAAAGGTTTGCAAGGTTTGATTTAATATACAAAGCTATAAACCTTTTTCTTACCAATTTGTTTGAAAAAAAATGATTGTAATTATTTAATTCCTTCGATTGGAAAAAGATGCTTTTCTGCATGGTAAGAAGAGCGTACCAGCGGTCCGCTTTCTACATATTTTAAGCCTCTTGATAATCCGGCCTCTTTGTACATGGCAAATGTATCCGGGTGAATCCAGTCAACCACCGGGTGGTGATTGCGGGTTGGCTGCAGATATTGTCCAAGGGTTAAAATGTGTACGCCATTGGCAACCAGGTCGTCCATTGCTTCGAAGATATCTTCCTCTTTTTCACCAAGGCCCAGCATGATCCCGGTTTTGGTACGTAAGCCAAATTCAGAAATTCTTTTCAGGCATTCCAGACTTCTGTCGTATTTTGCCTGGATACGTACCTGGCGGGTAAGCCTTTTAACGGTTTCCATGTTGTGCGAAACCACTTCTGGTCTTTCTTCCAGTACGCGGTAAAGGTTATCCCACTGACCCTTAAAATCGGGGATAAGGGTTTCTAAGGTTGTAACCGGGCTTTCGCGTCTGATGGCCTGTAAAGTTTCGGCCCAGATAATGGAACCACCATCTTTCAGGTCATCGCGGTCTACAGAAGTAATTACACAATGTTTAACCCCCATTAATTTTACCGAGTTGGCTACCCTGTTTGGTTCGTCCGTATCAACAGCGAGCGGTCTGCCGGTTGCAACAGCACAAAAAGAACAGCTTCTGGTACAGATATTGCCCAAAATCATAAAAGTAGCCGTTCCCGCACCCCAGCATTCGCCCATGTTCGGGCAATTGCCACTCTCACAGATGGTGTGGAGTTTATGAGTGTCGACCAAACTGCGCACTTGTGCGTATTCTTTGCCCACAGGTAATTTAACACGTAACCAATCTGGTTTGCGTTTAACTTCTGTGGCGGGTACTACCGGTAAATCAATCATGACGCAAAGTTAAACAATCCGTTTGAAATGTTGTAATGTTGAAATGTTTGGAAGTTGTAATGTTTTAAGGAAAGTGTTAAAATCTGGCAAAACATGATATTTAAGTAGGTCTGGATGCGTTTACGTATAACCAGTGCCAAGATCAGGCACCATAATTGTGTAATATGTTAAAGAAGTATAATTTTTTCAGCTATAATAGGTATAAAGTTGTTTAAATCGTAATCTTGTAACTGATATTAAAAACAAAATGGCAACATCGAAAATTACATATACAGGCGGTTTGCGTACCAGTGCTGTTCATTTAAAATCGGAAAATACAATCATCACCGATGCACCTGTAGATAATAAGGGTAAGGGAGAAGCTTTTTCGCCAACGGATTTGCTTGCAACATCTCTTGGAAGCTGTATGTTAACAATTGTAGGAATTGCAGCCGAAGAACATGGCTTTGATATTGAAGGTGCTACAGTAGAAATTACCAAAATTATGGGCGAAAATCCACGTCGTGTAGTTGAAATTATTGCAAATTTACAATTTCCGGCGAACGGTTATTCAGATAAAGTAAAAGCGATTATTGAACGTTCGGCAAAAACCTGTCCGGTTTTTTATAGTTTACACCCTGAAATTAAGAAAACACTTAATTTTAGCTTCTAAATTCTGCTCTTAATTGTTATAAATTTATTGAAAACGATTGAAAAATACTAATTTTTAAAGAAATGTGCTTTAAAATTAACTGTTTTTCAGTTTATAGCAATTTTTTTAGTTTTAAGCCTTTTAATTAGGCTGCTATTTAAAATCATATTAAATTTGTGTATCCTTTAAGATAAGATGGCTAAAACGAATAAATCAGTTGTTAAAACTGATGCTGATGTAATTTTAATAGGCGCTGGAATCATGAGCGCAACCCTGGGTGTATTGTTAAAAGAACTGCAACCCGATTTAAGTATAGAAATTTACGAACGACTGGATATTGCGGCTGCAGAAAGTTCTGATGCCTGGAATAATGCAGGTACCGGACACTCTGCTTTTTGTGAGTTGAACTATACACCAGAAAAGAAAGATGGAACAGTTGATATTCAGAAAGCAATTAAAATTGCCGAAAACTTTGAAGTATCCAAGCAGTTCTGGTCTTACCTGGTTGAACACGGATTAATTTCCAATCCGGAAAATTTTATCCGGAGCATTCCGCACATGAGCTTTGTTCTGGGCAAGAAAAATGTAGACTACCTTAAGAAACGTTTTGAGGCAATGCAGCAATGCAGTTTGTTTAAGGATATGCAATTTACAGAAGATGCCGAAACGATTAAGGAGTGGGTTCCACTTGTTATGAATGGTCGTAAAAAGTCGGAAAAAGTTGCCGCAACGCGTATGGATCTGGGAACCGATGTTA